>JBHLNT010000209.1:0-7268 GCA_048941265.1 Promethearchaeota archaeon | reverse complement strand
CCCCCTCTCACCTTGATATTTTCAGCTTTTGTTTCTCCGGAAAGATTTGCTGCTCTATCATCGCTACCTGCGGAAAAATTTCTTTGGGGCAAACCCCCAACTTCATTTATTATGTTTACCAATACATCCGTACCATAGGAGGGTAAACCACCTCCTGGTTTTGTAACATCATGAGAAGCAAGCGCATTTACGAGTTTTTTAACACCTGCACTAAATACCTGTTCGTTAGCAATTTCTACCCCTGGAGCATCAGTATCATCGGCTACTATGAATTTTAACCCTCGAGATGCCATGACAGCACCGAGTCCACCTCTTCCCGCATATCTGCTTGGCATACCTTCAGGGTCACTAAAGCTAATTCCAGACATAGCACCTCCCATTTCTGCCGCAATTCCTACTCCACTAATGTTCACTTTATCTCCGAATTCTCCTCGAATTTTCTTGAAAGTATCATATAGCCCTTTTCCTGCATATTTATTAGCACTAATCAATTCAGCTCCGTCTTTATTAATTTTTAATAAATAATAATCGTCTTTTTTAGCTTGTCCTTCAACAATTATAGCAGCAATTCGCAATTTAGCTATTGAATGAGCAAAATTTGTTCCTGCATTTGCTTCTTTGATTCCACCAGTCAAAGGTGATTTTCCTCCAACAGAAATGCGTCCACAACTTGGAGCTCTCGTACCAGTCACCAATCCTGGAGCAAAAACAACTTTAGCACTAGGTCCTAATGGATGACAATCAGGAGGAACTTCTGCTGCTACGATTGCTGAGGTGAGACCACGACCACCTGCAACAGCGTAAGCTTCAGGTACGTCTTCATATTTAGTTTCGAGATTTGTCATATTTACTCTTAAAATTTTCTTTGGCATAATTTCACCTAATTTGTTTTATTTTTTATTGACAAATTATTGTCAATTCTAAATTAATGCTTTTTTCGTATTTAACTATATCTTTAATAAGAATTAAGAGATCGATATGTATGGGTGTAAATATCGCTAGATTTATTCGATCGAGAGCGTGTCATATTTTAGTTCCAGAAAGGTATTAATTTATTATCTCATATGAATACCTAATAACTCTAAAATATTGAAAAATAAATGAAAATACTAATTGCTTATCATTCTAATACTAAAAATTTTGCTAAAAATCTTTTAAAGTTGATCTAACCATTTATTTTACTTAATTTTTAAAAAAAAATTATTAAAATTTGTTTCTTTGCTAAAATTGTGGAAGTTAAAAATCTTAATCTACGAATAATCTACCCCTTGGCTTTTATTGGAGATCTTACATTATCTATGCTCCTTGTACTATCTATATTATACGGTACAAATGCGGGATTGTCCACAATTGAAGTTGGTTTGATAGGGGGTGCTTATGGATTTGCTTATATTTTTATGTCGGCGATTTTAGGAAGAATTAGTGATATAATTAGCCGGAAAATTAGTTTAATGATCGCAATATCCGTTCAAACGATTCTAACTTTACTTTTTATGCTTATTATTACTCAAGCAGTTGAGTTCGTTTTTTTTGGATTATTTTTGGTACAATTATTATATGGAATTGCGTATGGGTTTTTTTGGCCATCCATAGAAGCATATGTATCAGAAAATACTGAATATTCTTCTATAGCGCATCAAAAAGGAATTGGCAATTTTTGTATCTCATGGTCAATAGGATTTGCATTAGGTCCTTTTTTTGCAGGAATGTTTTATGATTTTGATATTATTATAGCTCTTGTCTTAATTTTTATATGCTACGCTTCAATTTTTTTTTTGATTCTCTTTAAAATGCCAAAAGCTAAACCAAGAAATAAAAATCTTAATAAAAACGTCGTGAAGGAGTCTTTAAAACTTAATAAATTAAGCAATCAAAAGACAATCAATTCTAATTCTAAAAAAATTTTGGTACTATTATTAATGGGAGTAATGATATATGCCACAATTTCTAAAATGCTATTGTCATATTTTACGAATTATGCTGCATTACCCGAAGGCTTAAACTGGACTGGCACTCTTATAGGTTTAGTTATGTTCTTTTTTGGATTAGGAAGAACCTTTTATTTTATTTTTGCCCGTTATCTTAAAAATTCGTTTAGTGCACTATCTCAATCATTTATACTAATAGCGTTATGTTTAATAATACTAGCTTTCTTGTATCCCCCCACCTTAATTGCAATAATTCTTTTTATAACTGGTTTTTTTGTAGGTCGTACTTATCTTGTCTCTTTAGAATTACTATTGAAATATGAACAAGAGAAGAAGGGTACAAAAGCAGGAATCTTTGAAAGTATGGTCGGGATTGGTTCTGCCTTATCTCCTTTTTTCGCAGGTATGATTGCTACAATTAACCTAAAGATGCCCTTTTTTATTTTTGCTGCAATTGTTTTTATTTTTGTAATTATCCATATTTTTCTTAAAAAAAGTATTCAATTTGAGGACTACAAAAACGATTATTAAATATTTAAATAGTACTTCTGTACTAATAATATTGAAATATCTAATTCAAATAATGAAATGAGATAATATGCCTGAATGTAAAAAATGTGGGACTGAAATCTCTGATCAACAATATAAATCACTTAAAGGTTTATGCCCTAAATGTAGCTTACTTAGATATATGAATAAAAGGGCCGGATGGATAGTATTTTTTGCAACTTTAGGCATACTCTCTGCTTTTTCAGCTTATATTCTTGTCAGATATTTTTTATCATAATTCCTTTACATTTCTAAATAATTAGACTGACCTTGAAATAATAAAAGCAATTCTATTTTGATGAATTTTAAATACTTAAACTAATGTTTATAAACACTCATTATGTCTTCCATTCAGTCCCTAAAAAAGATTTAAGCTAAGAAATACAGGCCCGGGGGGATTTATTCAAACATAAAGAGTTTTTATGTTTGTTGAACCCCCGTCCGTCAGCTATCTCCCAATCTAATAGTAGGAGGCTGCCGCGATATCCATACTTCGCCACGAGCCTTTGTATATAAAAATTCTAGGAATCTAAACCATATATGTTTTTTGATTCATAATTAACCATTTTTAAAAAACTCCATCTAAGGTTAGGGTATAGTACTTAAAAATATGTCTGTAAAGATTAAGAAACTTATCAGAAATAAACCTTATTGCTCGGAAAAATCTCATCTTATAATTTTTATAAAATTAAGAAAATTACTCCCTCAAAAATTAACTTATAGATTCAGGGCACTACGATAATATGCAGTTCCGCATATTCCACAAAAATATTGCCCATTGATTACTATTGCCTTCTCAATCGGAATTTTTTTTTGGCAATTTTTTACACAACAAGTGACTATTTTTGCACTATTGTCAAGATCTTCTTTATTAGACATTTTAGAGCACTTATATTTTTGTGATCTTTAAAAGTAATAAATCATATATAATGAAAAGGTTTTAATTTAGAAGTATTTTTTCTTGATATATAGATTAGAGTTTTTTTAATTATTATTTTTATTAGTGTATTTAAAAAATGGAAAGAAAGCACCGCAGACCTATTGATTACTTGCATAGCTCAATAAACAAAGTCATTTTAATTAAGGTCAAACGCAACCGTCTTTTCCGCGGCGTACTCGGGGGTTTTGATGAACATTTAAATCTATATCTTGAAGGAACTTCGCAAATTTTTGAATATCAAGATGAAGACGGTAATATCAGAGAAGAGCATGAAGATTTAGGTTCTATCGTAGTAAGGGGCGACAATGTGATCTTTGTGAACCTAGCAAATCAAGAATAATAACTTAAGCTTCTTGTGATTTTTCAAAATTTTAATTTTGAAGATATTATAAAAATAGCTTTATCAAAATAATTTTACTTAAAAATTCTAATAAACTGCAGTTATATATTCTACTTTATTCGAAATAAACAATAATATTCGCAAACCATTAGTTTATTTTGATGTGGTACCCGAAGTATTAACTCTAGGAGATTTTGCTGTTTTTGTTCCTTCAGTGATATCAAATCCTGATAGTATTTTATTATCCTACGAATGGGATTTGGGAGATGGGATGACCAGTGAGAGTATTATGATAGTAAAAGCATATAGAAAACCGCGAAGTTAAACTGTATGCTTTAAGGTAATGGATAATTTTGGAAATATTGCGACACAAGAACGAATAATAAGTGTCGTGGAGAAATTTAAGAAGAAATAAATTTCTATAGTAAGTTCCTATTTGAGAAAAATAATACTTCTTACAATATTAGTATCCTTAATGTCTTTTAGAGATGAGGGTTGTTACAAAAAATCCAATAATGTTTTTATTAAATCCAATAATTCTGATAACGATAATTATCTTAAGAGCCCTGTTTTAAATTTTGATAATATATATTTTTAAGTTGCAATTCTAATGTTATTAATAGAATAAAAAAAAATTAAGGAACATATAGATAGAGAAAGGTTTTTTTAAAAATTTGAACAAATTAATCAGTTCGCAAGATACCAAAACTGGTCCCTTTTTAGTAAATCCCAATCTTGGTCATCCAATAATTTTAAGTGTTGATCAAGATCTCGAAATGATAGACTTCCAAACTCATTTATTATTTGTAAGTCAATTTGATGATTTGAAGAAGTTTGAGAATACTATAAGGAAGTCAATAAAATTGGTACCAATTATCGAATATAAATGGAAACTGAGGCGTTTATTTGAACAAGGAAAAAAAGAATTTGAATTAAAAAAAAAAGAAGAAAAAGGATTTTGGTCAAGATTTAAAAGGAAAAAAAAAAAACGAGAAAAAGAAGAGTTAACACTACTTCAAAAACTAATTGACTTTGAAAAGAGATTTGTAAAGTTAAAACCTCGTGCGCTTCGAGGAGACGAGATCTCACCCTTTATCTTAAATGTGAAACCAGTATCGATTACAGATATAAGTAATAACAATTATATCAATAATGAATATTGTCGCCCTCAAGAATATTTAATAACTTACAATGCCTTTGGTACTCCAACTCAATTTTACACTCATTTTTATGAGGTTATAATTGAATTCACATTGACTGAAGAAATTTTAGATTTCTTGAAAAAAAGAGATTTTCTAATGTTTGATATAGTAGTAGAAAAAGAGGCATCAAAAAGCCGTATCAATTATCATTCAATCGTAATATCTAAGAAAGATTGGAGCAATTTCACTTTTGTACACGCTACTGACATACATATTGCTGAGAGAAATGATAGAATTTATGGAGCAATAAAAAAATGGACTGAAATGTTCCAAATGAAATCTGAGGATGAACTCACAGAATCCGCTAAAAAAGAAATACATGTAGATTTCGATAAATATGATGAAATTGGAGAGTTGGAAATTGATGATGAAAGTTATGATCCTTTTACTCCTCAAGATCCCTTAAAAAAACGTTTAGTTAACCCTAATAATCAATTTAGAAAATTTATTAAACTTATGAATTCTAAAGTTCTCCAGAATGAGTTGGATTTTATAGTCTTAACAGGCGATCTCGTTGATTTTACTCTTTTGAGTAAAGTACCGAAAGATGTAAAAAAATATCTCGAATTTTCTTATGATCACAGTAATTGGAAGATTTTCAAAGAAATAATTTTAAATTTACCTCAAAAAAAAAGAGCTGGTATGGTTAAAGGAGAAGAATTATTATGTCCCATATTTACAATTCCCGGAAACCATGATTATCGTCCATTTCATTACGATCTTCGTTGGGCGGGTATGTATAGAAAAATTGGTTTAAGATTAGAGGAAGCTTTAGCATTAAATGATAAATTATTAGCGATTCCAATTAGCGCAATCACAAAGAGTAAAAAAGCATTGAGAGCTTATTTTTCAGAAATCAATCCCTCGCTAGATTTTTCTTTAAAATTAGGTAAAAATAATTTTGTTTTCTTAAATTCTGGTTCAGATTCTTGGAAAAATATAAGAGATATGCTCACAGGGCATCCCTCTGTCACAGGTTTAAAAAATAGGCAAATCACATATCTTGAAAACTTAATTAACAATAAAATCCAATCTGGTGAGAATACCTTTCTATTTGTTCACGGACCTCCAATAAATCCAACAAAAAAAATAAGCTTATTAAAAAGACTTAGACATTCTTTAACAAGAAAAATTATGTATAAAATTGATGAATTTAAAGAAACCATACTACATAAAATTGGAGTAGTGGATACGAAAGCACGTATCGATGGAACATTTAACGTGAAATATGGCACAATCTCTACTAATTGGGAGAAATTAATTTATTTCTGCAAAGAATTCTGTGTATTAACTCTCTCTGGTCATACACACTCGTTAAAGGAATTTCGATTAGGCGATCCAAAGGGTAATATCTCAAAAGTTTTTTCTGCTCCCCCTTTTAGTTTGAAAAAATTAGCAAATCCTGCAGCCGTCTATTATGATTTATATTCTGATATCCATACAAAACCAGAAGATATTGAAAAATACGGGCCCTATGTTGTCCAAACTCCTGCCTTAGGATTAGGAGGATTTAGAAATCCTAAACTAGTAGGGGGTTATAGAGAAGTAAAAATTCGTGAAGGAAAATTAGCTTCTTTTAAAATTAAATTTATCCATAAATGAACTTTATTAAAAATTTAATAAGTTATACCCAATCTTAAAAGCTTCTATATTATTAGTATCTCTTTCAAAGAATTCTCCCAGAACCTTGATCATTGCATCTTTATTTAAAATTTCCTTGAATTCTTTAGCCCCTACGCCCAATATAATAATATTGGCATAAATTGAATTATTTAATTTGATTTTTGAAAGTTCATTGAAGTCCATGGATATTGTTTTCCTTGCAAATTGATCGATAATTTCAATGAATTCTGCGTTAGATGGATATTTCTTATCTTTTTCAGAGCCAATAATAACATTTCTAGGATATATTCTGTGAGTATTTAATATAACAACCGTCGCTTCTGAAATATATCTCAAATTTCTTATGGTTTCAAGTGGTTCAAGTCCGAAAACCAAATGAGCATCATTAATCGGAATCATAGGAGAAATCAAATCATCGACTTCATAATCTTGTTCAAGAGTATAAATCCGAGAGTCAATTAAGTATCGAACAGTGGCCGAAACGGACCCTTCTCTCTGAGAAACGCCCCTAGTTTCAGTACCTACAACATTTTTAACGAACGGAGTTTTCATGCCATATAATCTTAAAATATTTCCCAGTAGAACAACTCCTTGACCGCCCACTCCTGTGACTAAGATATTATATATGTCACCCAGTAGGAATCACCTATTTATAAAATCTGATGGTGAAAATTAGTAAGTATAAT
>JBHLNT010000208.1:0-7275 GCA_048941265.1 Promethearchaeota archaeon | reverse complement strand
AGGTTTTAAAAAAAATAGACTTAAAATTAAGTGCATTAAATAAAGGAAAAAAGCCTGCTAAAAATAAGTTAATGATTTAATCTAATCACTTTAATCTTTTTTTATTAGGGGATTTCTTTTATAATTGAATAACAATGAGTTTAACTAAAAACTTTTAAAAATATTATCGAATTATTTTATTAAAATTGTTAAAGTACGATGGTAAAAACTTTTTACTAAAAAATATTAGTTAAATCAATAATTAAAAACAATTTGAAATTAATCCAACAAAATTATGAATTAATTAAATTAATTCATAAATCGTGAAATATGGCTCGTCCGGCACTTTTACTTAGATATACATATCTATCTAAATTCGATATATTCATTAGATATTCTACAAAGTGGAAATTCTTTTATATAATCAGAGAAAATATTATTCATAAAAATTATTATCAAATTTTACAAAATAATATTAAGTGGGATCGATGAATTTTGAAAATATAATTGAGACATTAAATAAGAAAAAACTTCTTATAATAACTTTAAGTTTTGCTACATATATTTTAATACTCGTATTTATTATCGTTCCACTCCAAGGGGGTTTAATTTCTTCAACAAAAATATTTAGTCCAACTGATAAAGTACCTGGAAGTTATGAATCAAATTTACCAATGCAAAGTGGCTTCGGAACATATGGACCGTCTATTTTAATAGCTTTTGTCATGTTATCTCATGTTTTACTCGCGAATTTACATCTTGGTGGTTCATGGATCGCAGTAACTTCTGAAACATTTAATAAAAGATCAGGAGAGGAACGTTTTAAGAGACTATCACGCTCATTTACATTATTTAATGTAATGATTTTTAGTTTAGGTACGACTTTCGCTACTGCTGGTGTACTATTTTTTATTATTTTTGTACCGAATTTAGCAGTGATATTATTTCATATTTATTTTTGGCCTTTATTTTTAGAATTAATCTTATTTTTTTTAGAAGTCTTTTTTCTTTATACTTATTGGTTTTCATGGGATAAAATTAAAATCAGGAACCATCAAATTCTTGGATATGGATACGCAATCACTGTCTTTTTTCAAACTTTTTTTATAAATATGGTAGCTTCAGGAATGTTGACACCCGGGTCTAGTAATATCTCTTTCGGTAGTAGTGGGTTTTTCACAATGGCTTGGAACGATTTATTATCTTGGTGGTTCAATCCAACATTATGGGTCTTGACATTTCATCGATTTGCTGCTGCAATTTCAGTCTCTGGTTTCATTTTAACTATGCTTGCGATGTTTCATTATAAAGATAGAACTGATCTTGCTTCAAAAAAATATTGGGATTGGGTTGGGTCTTATGGATTAATGTGGGGGTTAGCGGGTTTAATTCTACAGCCTATCTTTGGCTTACTTTATATGAATCAAATTTTTTTCGCTTCAAATCCAGCTTTCCAAATGATAATGCATGGTCCTAGAGCTTGGGAAATGCTTTTAATGGTTAGTCTACTTTCAGCATTATTTTTAGTTATAATCGTATATTACATCGATAGAAGAGAAGAAATTCTCAATAGAGAAGAGAACGCTAGATATAAAAAACTATTTAATTATTTCCTAATAATTTCGATTATTTCTTCATTTTTCTTAATACAGCCTTCATGGATCGGAGGACCTTTTGAATATAGTAAGGGATCAATATTTAATCCCTTAGGTATCATGATGTTTAAGTATCTAGCGTTACTTGCCTTTATGTTAATAGGTATACTAATGCTCGCAATTGATATGAAAATGTTAAATAAAATGGAAGAAGGTGAATGGGGAAAACTGTCTGACACCTCCAGATATGCAGGTATCCTTGCGGGAATATTAGCAATGTTTATCGTAATTGTAATGGGGTATACTCGGGAATCGGCCAGAGCACCATATACGATATTTGGGATTTTACCTGTTCCACATTCAGCAAGTAATCCCACTCCAATCGCAATAGATAGAATTTTCATTGTATGGGGTGTGATAATGATCATGATAATTATCATTTTCTGGTTCATTTCTAAAGTTACGGCACATCATCCTGAAGAAACAGAAACGATATATTAATAACCAAAGAAAACCTGATGTTTAACTTCTAAAAAATCAAATGAAAGAAACAATGGATTGATAATATATTGAAACGAATTGTCAGTTATTCCGTCAAAGAAAAGACAATAGAGATTCATTTCTCGGACGGGGAAATTAGTCATTATCCTATTAAAGCCTTACCTGAAACTTTCTTAGTTTGGCAAATAGGAGCAAGATTACACTTACTGGAGAGCATAAAAAAAAATGGTGTTGAGAGTATTAAGACTCAACCCGCTCATCTACCAGTATTAGCATCTTTAGGAAGTGCTCCCTTTTATGTCAATCTTTCAACTAGAGGGATAGGGTTGTTACCAAAAAAAGATAAAATTCAGAAATTTATTGAACTATTTAATAGTACTAGGGAGAAATTCAAAAATAAACCATGGAGAGAAAGTATAACCGAAAGAATGGAAATATTAATGATTTTATATAATAACGTTGATAATTTCAATAAATTTCTTTTAGGAGGATTAGAGATTTTTGGTGGAGAGACTCAAAAAAATTTGAAAAATTACCCTTTAAGTTCATTATTATATACGGGAGAGTCTCCGAAATTTGTCAGTTTTCAATTCAATGGATTAATTACTTTTATAAGAGAAAATAATTTATATTATCAATTTTTACTCGCAGTAAGAGAATTATTTGCACATGATAATTTTCATGTTCCACAGCTTCATTATCTATATGGATATCTTTTTTATCCAGTAGAAATAAAAGAGAAAACCCCTTTCTCAAGAAAGGAGGAATAAAAATGTATAATAATATTTTCCTCGCATTAGATGGTTCTATCTATTCAAATTATGCAATGGATATTGGTATAAATTTAGCTGAGAAATTCGAGAATTCTAAATTGATTGGCTGCCATGTATATACCTCTCGTATGCATCGAAAAAGATTTGAGCAAATGGAACCAACCCTTCCTGAAAAATATCAAACCGAAAATCAACTAAAATATCTTAGAGATACTCATGACGACTTGATAACTGATGGTATGATATTAATTTCTGATGCCTATTTAGCTCCACTGATTAAAAAAACTCAAGAAAAAGGGTTGAAATGCGAAGGGTTGACTCCTGAAGGAAAAAATTATGTAGGAATTTTAAAGGCTATTAGAGAGATAAAACCAGAACTTGTACTTGCTGGAGCCTGGGGTCATGGAAAACTTCATGAAGATATTCTTGGCAGTTTAACACAAAGAATTCTACTATATAATACACATACCGACCTTATGATTGTCAGAGAGCCTCTAAATTTTAAACTTCGTCCAATCATCGTAGGAATTGACGGTAGTGAGAATTGTTATGTGGCATTAAGAAAAGCAATTGAGATTGCCAAAATATATAATGCTAAAGTAGAAGCAGTCGCTTCTTATGATCCATTTTTTCATTCTGGAGTTTTTAAAACAATTGCTGAGGTTTTACCAAAAAATGATAAAAAGAAATTCAATTTTGTTGCACAAGAAAAGCTCCATGACGAAATTATAGATAAAGGCTTAGAAAAACTTTATTATGAGGGATTACAGAAAGCAGAATTATTAGCTGATTCATTGGATTATAAAATTCATATTGAAATTTTAACAGGCAAAGTTTTTTCGAAAATTTTACAATATGCTGCTCTAAGAAATGCATGCCTAGTAGTAATAGGAAGATGGGGATTGCACAAAGAAAAAGATTCATTAATCGGTTCAAACTCTTTTAACATTGCAATGCTTTGTAAGACCAATGTTCTAATTGCGACTAAAAACAACGTTCAAGTTCTAATACCAGAATTACCTAAAATAGATAAAATCCCCTTAAAATGGACGAGCGATGCCGAAAAAATCACAGAGAAAATCCCTAAATTTGTTAGAAATATGGCTAAAAATATGATCGAAGATTATGCAAGAGAAAGAGGTTTTTCAGAGGTTATTCCTGAAATTGTCAAAGAAGTTGGCGAAAAATTCGGAATGGAAATAAAATCCGTTCAAAAGAAAAATTCAGAAGATGATAGTCCAAAATATTCAAGAGACTTACAAGAAATTCGTGAGGCAAATCTTATTATTTTCAAAAAAATTAAAAAATTAGCTCCTAATTTTCATAGACATATATTACAAAGTAAAATTATTGGACAAGTAGTAAATGTCGGTGAGAAAATATTAGTATATAAGGTATTGGAAATAAAACCTGTAAGTCCAGCATTAGTCACTAAAAATACCATCCTTGAGTTTAAATAGTTATGACTGAAGTTGTCTCTTTAAACGATGTGTGGAAATTTTATGGGAAAAATCAAGTGCTAAAAGAAATTAATTTTAAGGTTAAAAAAGGTGAACTTTTAGTCCTATTGGGTTCCAATGGTTCAGGGAAAACAACCTTATTAAGATTAATTTCAACTTTATCAAATCCAGATAAAGGTTTTATACGACTTTTTGGAACACAAATAGAAAATAATAAAAAGTCTATTCGACGAGATATTGGAATGTTATTTGATCAACCAATCCATTGGGAACACCTTTCTGGATATCAGAACGCTTGGTTTTTTGCTCGCTCTCACGGTTTATCCAAACAAATAGCAGAATCCCGATTGAATTATCTTTTTAAATGGATTAATCTTCAAGAAAAAAAGAATGATTTAGTGAAAACTTATTCTTATGGAATGAAAAGAAAATTAGCTCTTATTGAAACACTTTCGCATCAACCCAAAATTCTGTTATTAGATGAACCTTCTATGGGTTTAGATTACACATCTCGTTTGTCTTTATTTGATCTGTTAAAAAGTATTATCAAATCAGGCTCAACAATAATTTTAGCGACTAATGATGTTAACGAAGCGGCATTACTTGCTCATAAGGTTTTATTATTGAGAAAGGGGAATATTGTTGCATTTGGAGAACCTAAAAAATTAATGAATTCATTGAATTCGATGGTAAAATTTAATTTAAAGCTAGTTTTTCCCATTCCCTTAAGTCCTATTAAAGAAATTGAGGGAGTAAAAGGAGTTGAAATTGAAACAAGTAAAGATAATGAATTTAAAATGATTATTTTAACGAATCCTAAAAGTATTAAAGAGATTCCCTTGATTTTAGCTAAAATATTTAATAAAATTGTTGAAATTGGGGGATTTTTATCAAGTTTTGAAGTAAAAAATCCAAATCTTGGTGATTTATTTCTTAAATTAAAGGGAGATTAATGATGAAACCTAATAATTTTTTTCAGAAGGAATTAATTAGCTTTTTCAAGAATAAAAAAGCTTTAATTATAAAATTCTTATTACCATTCATTTTTTTATTACCTGTATTAGTTGCAAATATCTCTATGAGCATAAAAGTTGAAATATTTATTGTAATGATCATTTTTTTAGGGATTTTTAGTTCCGCAGTTGGATTAATTCAATTAAGAGAAAATAAAATGTTGGAAAGGTTAGCAATACTTCCAATTTCTACTAAAAAAATAATTATTGAATACCTTTTCGCAACAATTTGTTTTGATATTTTTAAATTAATCATTCCATTTATAATTCTTATCGGACTTAATTCAGAAAATTTTAGTATAAATTATATTTGTTGGTTAATAATTTGCTTTATTTCCTCTATAGGTGTAGCGAATTCTTTTGGAATTTTAGTAGCATTGATTTCTGGTTCGTCTGGAGAAGGACATTTATATGCAATTATTACAGTAATATCATTATGTGTTATTTCTGGAATTTTTCCACTAATTCTCCCAAAATTTCTTTCTTTCGTACAAATTATATTACCTTTTCATTATTTATCAAATTCTCTACTTTACCCGGAAGCAATATCTATAATCGAGTTCTATATTATTGTTCCTGCTTCGTTATTAATAGTATTATTAATTGTAGTCATAACATCTCGTAATTTATTCCGATTTCCTTAAATTACCAAAAAAATAGAACTTGTTTTAAAAATTGAAATAAAATCTAAAAATTATAAACAATAAGTATTTAAAAAAGTTGCTCTTAGTTAATTATTATGACTTCTCTACTTAGATGTAAAGTGTGCGGATTTATTATAAAAGAAGGAAAATTGGGAGACCGATGTCCTGCTTGTGGTGTTCCACGTACAGCTTTTGAACCTTATGATGATAAAATCACCGAGAAAAGAAGAAAAATGCTAGATTTAGATATTCACCCAGTTGTTGTACATTTCCCTCAAGCATTTAGCGTTTTTATTTTATTTTTAACAGTCTTTACACTTATTTTCCCCGATTTTTTACGTGCAGAAATTTTATGTTCAATTCCAATGTTAGCATTATTTCTTCCTCTTGTTACTGCTGCAGCCATTTGTAGCGGCGCTTTTGATGGAAAAACAAGATTTAAAAAACTCAACACACCACATCTAATTAAAAAGATTACGTTCGGTATGATTTTTTTAATACTTTCTATACCCTTGGCGATTTTAAGTTTCTTTTTTATTACTTCCGAAATTGGGTTGATTCTTGTACTGATCTTTAGCCTTGGATGTGTTGTATGCGGATTAATGCTTGGTTTAATTGGTAAGACTTTAACTAATGCAAAAGTTCCAAATTAAAATATATTAGAAATTTGATTTTTTTTTTGTAAAATTTGAATTATTCAATTATATTATTGGGGGAAATCCTTAACTGTGGTTTTAAATCTAAAAATTATGAAAAAATATAAAAAAGGAAAGAGTTCTTTACTTTTATGTAATATTTTAAGACACTGGATAAGTTTATTTTTAACAAGTGCTATTATCTTATAATCAAAACATCAATATCAGCACTATTCATTACATATGTAGTTAATGCATTATTATATTTGAATTTCCATGTCGTGATCTATTTCATCTTCAATAATAATTTCTTCCTCTCTAAAGAACAGATATATCAAAAATCCAATAATACTCAAAAACAGGACAAAAATGATCCAAAGATTTTCATTATGATATCTTTTTTGAGCATCTTTATAGACCCATAGAGCTAACACAAATCCTAAAGCAAACCATATTAAAACAATAATCCATAGAAAATCCAGCGTATTTCCATATCCTGGGGCATTAAGAAAATCTTCAGTTGTTTGTCCATTTATTATAATAGGGATGAGTATTTTTTCTAACAGTTTTAGCATTTAAATCACCTAACTTTTTTTTCTATATTTGAAAAAAAAGAACAATAATTTAATTCAACACTTTAGATGATTATCTACTTTTATTATATTTAAAAATACC
>JBHLNT010000207.1:0-7291 GCA_048941265.1 Promethearchaeota archaeon | reverse complement strand
TACCTGAGGAATTATATCCAACTACCTACATAACGGAGAAAACAATTTCTTTTTTAGAAAGATATACTCGAGGGAATTATGGCAATAAGCCTTTCTTTTTGCACTGTTCGATTCCCGATCCCCATCATCCGGTTTGTCCACCTGGAAAATTTAAGGATATGTATAAACCTGAAGATATTGAGCTTCCTCATAGTTTTACTGATGTTAAAAATTTGGAGAATCACGAATTCTTAGGGCAGTATATCAAAAATCCTGTCTTTAGAGGAGCACTGCTAAGGGAATCAACTGAGAAAGAAGTCAGAAATTTCATTGCATTAACCTATGGATCTATCTCTATGATAGATCAAGGGATTGGTCAAATGCTATCCACATTAGAGAAATTAGGTTTAGCAGATAATACTATGGTAATTTACACGAGTGATCATGGAGATAATATGGGAGACCACGGATTAATATTAAAAGGTCCATGCCCTTTTAATGGTATTTTGAATGTTCCATTACTCTGGAGGGTACCAGGGTTAACAAAATCTGGAGTAACCGATTCTCTTGCAAGCTCAATTGATATTCCCAAAACCATTTTAAGTCTTCTGAATATTAGGAAAAGACGCCAACCTCCTGATATGCAGGGCGTTGATCTTACTCCTATTTTAAAAGATCCTAGAATGAAGGTAAGAAATTCTTGTTTAATTGAGGAAGATGAGGAATTGGCTACTCTTAGAGGTGAATTTCAAGTAAGATTAAGACACTTAATTACTGAACGACATAAGTTAACACTTTACGAGAATATGATGGGATTTGGTGATTTATATGATCGTAAAAAGGATCGCGACGAATTGAATAACTTGTGGTATACCAATAAAGAGTTAAGGTGTGATTTGGTGGAGCAATTATTCCACGAAAACCTAAAAGCTCAAAGCCGGTATCCTAAAAGGGTAGCCCCGACATAAATTTAACAAGGAAGAATTAATTTTAATCGATTATTAGATATAGATAATAAATTTAAAATCTCAAGGGATAAAATAATGGATATCACACAAAAAGATATGAATGATTTTTTTGGAATGTTTCCTCCGAAAACATTTGCCGATGGTAGGTGTCTGATAATTGGGGCTTTTGGCAATGTTGGTGCTGTAGAAACTGCTGAAGGGTTAGTAGTTTTTGATTTGGCACCAAGGCCGTACCATAAACGGATTTTTAATTCTCTACGTGAATTTTCGGATAAGCCTGTCAGATATATCATATATTCACATGGACATTTCGACCATTGCTTCGGCTACGCTTCAATTATTAAAGAAGTTAAAGAAAAAGGATGGGAAATGCCTGAAGTCATAGCGCATGAGAATTTAATGAGACGTTTTGAAAAGTATAGAAGATTAGATAAATACCACATATGGTTAAACAGCCAACAATTTTCTTCATTGGGAATAAAACAAGAAGGAGAGCCCACCTCCGCACATGAAACACTTGATCCTACAATAGTCCTTACCGGGAATGATGCCTCATATTCATTCAAGTTAGGCAATATCAATTTTGAAATTTTTCATGATATGGGTGAAACAGATGATTCACTCTGGTTATGGGTTCCCGAAAAAAAAACGCTATTTACCGGAGATTTGGTCATGAATCCCTCTTTTCCTAATGTCGGAAATCCAAATAAAGTCCAACGGTATCCTCATGATTGGGCTATTGCCATGGAAAAAATGCTAGAAAAAAATGCTGAATTTATCCTTCCAGGTCACGGAAAACTTATTGAGGGTAAAGAGGATGTTAAAGAGGCTTTAACAATTAGAGCAGAAGCTATGCACTTTGTCCATGATGAGGTAGTGAAAAGAATGAATGAGGGAAAATGGTTTGAGCAAATTTTCCATGAAATGATGGAAATTTTTCCCGAGAAATTTAAAAATCATAAATTTTTAAGAGGTACATACGGTTGTTATCAATTTGGGATACATGCAACATATCGTCTTTATCATGGGTGGTATAATACAGGAAATCCAACCGACCTTTACCCTGCAAAATCTAATGATATCGCCAAAGAACTATTGCAAATAAATTCTCCCGAAAAATACCTTGAACATGGAAAAAATCTTTATGAACAGGGAAAATTGCAATTAGCCTTGCATATGCTTGATGTTATTATCAAAGGAAGTGAATTAGCAAATAAAGATGTGTTAATAGAAGCCTATGATTTGAAGTCTAAGATATTAAAGCGAAAAGCAGAAGAAGAATTATCTTTTATAACAAGAAATAGCCTATATAATGGCGCCAGTTTAGTATTAACCAAAAAAAAGGAATTAGAAAGAAAATAGAATATTTAGGTGTTTAAAATGGATTTAATAGAATTGAAAAATAAAATAAAACAAATGGTTCTTGACGATGGGGCTAAATTAGTCGGTGTAGGAAGTAAAGAGAGGCTTAAAGAAGCTCCACCCTCTGGAGATATGAGTTATTGCCTTTCAGATGCTCAAAGTTGCATAATATGGGCATATCCAAATCCAATAGAAGCTCTCGAGAATTATTTTTCTAAGACAGAGCGGATGAGTCTAAAGAAAGCACAAGATTTTGCCTATGTGGGTGCATGGAAAACCGCAAACAAAGTAGCCAAGTATATCGAAGAAAATACAGAATATAAATCCTTTCCAGTTATTCCAAATGGGAAATATAGAGAAGTGAATGGAAAAAAATATGATTTTAGGAAAGACGATTATGCATGGCCGGATTTTTCCTTAAGGTATGGTGCTGTTGCTGCAGGTTTAGGGCATTTGGGTTGGTCGGGAAACTTGGTTACTAAGGAGTTTGGAGGATCCTTATATCTTGGAGGAGTTCTCACTACAGCTCCTTTGGAGCCCGATCCCATGGCAGAAGAAAATAACTGTAATAGATGTAAAATTTGTGTAAAAGCGTGCACAACAGGCTATTTTGCCATGGATGAGGAGGAAACACGACAGGAAGTGATTATCGGAGGTCAAAAAGAAGTCTACTCTAAACGAGGCACGTATTCAAAGTGCGGGATTGGCTGTGCGGGATGGACAGGATTATCGGAAGATGGAACGTGGAGCACTTGGACTCCAGATCATATTTGTTTAAAGCAATATTCTCATGACGAATGGAAAAAGAATCGAGGATTAAGAAGAGATATTATAGTAAAACTTATTAGAGATCCCTCTACTCCCCGGGAAATTCGGAAATTTAATCAAAGAATCCTTGCTTCCTTTGCCAAAGTTGGAGTTTCAGAAAATGTTGGGTTGAGACCGTTAAAAGATACAAACCCAAGATGCGGAAATTGCAACTTTATCTGTGTAGCAGATCCAAAGAAGCGGAAAGAGTTATATAATTTGCTGATTACATCGGGAAAAATCTATATAGACAAGAGAGGAAAGGAATATGTAAAAAAGATTGATGATGAGGGTAAGGAAGTAATTTATTATCCTATAACAGAAAAGGAATATTTTAATAAAACTGAATTAAAGTAATTTTAAAAAAAGTTGGAAAGGGTTATGACGTCTATAGAAGAATATCGAAAGGCGGGACAAGAATTATTTGATAAGATACATCTTGCTACTTTTCCAGTTGCGATAAAATATATAAAAGATTTCAGTGAAATCCCTGAAGGAGCGATAAGACCAGCCAACAAAGGATTTAAAATGTCAATTTGCCAAGCTTTTACTCAAGCACGCCGTTTTGGCAAAACATATGCCATTACGGCAGTAGATAATTTCTGCACGCCTTCTTCAGTGGGACACGGATGGGTAAATTTAACTGAGGAAGAATTTATCGAAAGCCAAATTCGTCAAGGATGGTCCAAGGATCCTCAAGCGGAAAGAAGAAGAGCTGCTCAAGCATATGCGAGGAATTTCAAGAATATTATTAATTTAGGGTACTGTGGATTAGTCTGTTCACCTTTACAGGACACAATAGTCATTCCAGATACCATATTGACCTATTGTGATGGTCCGCAATTGACATATATCATACATGCGTTAACTTTTGAACACAAAAGTAAATACTCTATAACATCTTCATTCGAAGGATTTGGAGAATCTTGTGGAAAAGGCGGCTTAATGCCTTTTATTACGCGTAAGCCTCAGATTGTAATTCCTGGCACGGGCGATCGGTCCTTTGCCGGAATCCAAGATCATGAATTGGCCATCGGGATGCCTGCTAAATATGTTTTTTATGTATTAGAAAATCTATTTAAAGTAGGAAGAGGTCAAGGTTTAAAGCTTCCGTTAAGACAAATTATTCCCCTAAATTTAGACGAGAAATTTACCCCCGGTTTTAGATATTTGCGTGAAATAATAGATAAGAAATTAAAGGAAGAATAATAAGTAATTTTATAATTCCCTCTTCTTCATTTTTTAATTTTTATTACTTATTCATTTTGATTACTGAAATTTTAACACTCTTATCATTAAGGTTAATAGATTCAACTTCAACCTTAATATTTGTTCTAAATATTCTGGAGAGCGATCTTTCCATCATTCCTGTTAGGAGGTAATAATGATATTCAAAGTCTTCTGAAAGATTAAATAAATTTGTATTTTTAAAATGGAATAGTGCTTTAGTTCCATCTTCGCTTATTTGTTCTTCAATGATTAAATTATTATCAGGAACTATATCTAAATATGGATATACTTTAGCAAAATACTCTAAAAAATCTTTAAACGATTTGATTTGCTCTCTTAAGGACTTAGGAAATTGTTCTATCAGCTCAGTGCTCATCACGTCGGCGATAATATAACCAAGCTCTTTAAATTCATTCTTATTTGTAAATTTATTTTTAAGCCCAGTTAAAATTCCATTGTAAAATTTACTAACAAAAGGTAAAGGAAGGAAAGTTCTTTCAGAACTATAATAAAGGTTATATACACCAACTTCTCTCGCAAATATCTTTTTTTGTTCAAGTAGGAGTTTTATGTACTTATGTACTGTAACTCTTGTTGTTCTAGGTTCCATCCCTTCAGCAATATCAGTAATTGTTAAACCGAATGGATTTTCTTTTAGATAATTAAGAATTTCTTCTGCCCAATTAACTCCTTTACGGGTCTTTATTTTATGTTTCTTTGACATTTCTGTAAGTATACGCCAGTGTAAACTTTTTATATAAATTGCATTTATACTATTAATAATAAAATTTAATTTTTTTTGATTTTATCAAAATTAATTAAATTAATGGTGGGTTAATTATTACTCTAAATGAAGAGATAGAAAAAATATTAATCGAGCGTGGTGCCATGAAGGTTGGTTTCGCTACACTTGAAACCATGGCTGGAGGTCCTCCGGGAGCTGATCTAACATATTTATTATCGGAGGCCCAATCTGCGGTAAGTTTCGCGATCCCTCTAAATAAAGATTTAATCCGACCATTCCTAGGCAAAGAATTGCCGAATGGTCGTGCAGATCACGAACAAGATAATATTGAGACTAATATTCGGGCATGGCGATTAGCTAAGGTTGTAAGAGATTACTTACGGAAAAAGGGTTATAAAGCTATCGCTGTTGTTCCAAATAATAAATATAGAGAAGATGTCCCTGGATGGCAAGCTTCTTTACCTCCCGAGCTTTCCTTAAGGTATCTTGCTGCACGTTCTGGCGTTGCATCTTTTGGATGGAATGGGAGTGTAGGAATAAAGGATTTCGGTACACCTATAATATTAGGCGGTGTGGTGACCAACGCACAATTAAATCCAACAGATCCTTTACCCCCAGAAGAATCTTTCTGTAATAAATGTAAATTATGTACAAAGGTATGCGGTTATGGCATGTTTTCTGAAGATGAAGAAACTACTGTGACTCTTGGGGGATATGATTTTTCTTATTCTAAGCGACTTAATAAAATGAGATGTTTTTTGGTATGTGGCGGAATTAATGGCTTACATAGAACTGGAAAGTGGTCCACGTGGAGTCCTGGTCGATACGATTATCCGGAAGATGATAGAGAAGTCAGTCGTTTAATCAGTCTTGGGATGACTGCTCTGGCAAAAAGACCAAAAATTAAGGATCATTCCAAAGGGTATAAACCAGCTTCTTTCGACGATAAAGGCACTATACAATTAACCTGCGGAGTTTGTAATTTACTTTGTTGGGGGAATCCCGCAGAGACTGCGAAAAATTTTAAGATTCTGAAAAATTCTGGATGTGTTTTACAGAAAGAAAACGGAGAGATCGTTGTATTTTCCCCCGAAAAAGCGAAAGAAGAATTTGAGAAGTTGAGTCCTAAACATAAACGATTATATACCAAGGATTACAAGAAAAAGTTAAGGAGAGATACGAAAATTACTCATTTAATGCCCTAATATTAAAAGACAGTAATTTTTTTCTT
Source organism: Promethearchaeota archaeon (assembly GCA_048941265.1). Taxonomy (GTDB): domain Archaea; phylum Asgardarchaeota; class Lokiarchaeia; order Sigyniarchaeales; family SOKP01; genus LW40-45. Next base: position 969 of record JBHLNT010000207.1, on the reverse strand, counting down.
TAATATATTAATTATTCTGAAAATATTTGCGTCGTGGATTAATGGAAAAATTGTTTAGGGAAAATTTAAACGCTCAAAACCGTTATCCCAAAAGAATGTTAATTTCATAAAATTTTTTTAAAATAAAAAAAAAAAAATAAAAGAAATAGAATACTTGAAAAGTAAAAATGACAAAAACAGAAAGTTCTTCATTAGAAGAACAAGTAAAAAAAATTGCCTCCGATGAAGGAGCGGTTTTAGTTGGAATATGCTCCGCCGATAGCATTAAAGACAAAAAATTTTCAGATCCTAACTTTCTATTGCCAGGTGCACAATCAGTTATAAGCATAGCGTTGAATCAAGAAGAGGAAAGCATAAAGAAATATCTTGCAAAAGAAGATAGAGATTCTTTTTGCTTAAAATCAGATTATATTAATAAAAAATTATATGCTATTGGAGAAAAAATCAAAATATTTTTAGAAGAACAAGGTTTCAAAGCCTTTAATTGTAAAATCAATTTTGACTACAGAAATGCGAAAATAAACGAAACAACTTATAGGGCATTGGAGAACTTTGTTGACTTGATTAATAAGCAAAAAGATGAAAATTATCATTTATCCAAAAGCGAACAAAAGACAATTGATGCATTAAGTAACATGCTTGAAATTGGATTTAAGAGAAACAAAGTCGATTTCGTGCCAGAATTTTCTCATAGATATGCTGCTGAAGCCGCAGGACTAGGAAGAATTGGATGGAGCGGTAATATAATTACCGAAAAATATGGTGCGAGAATCATGTTAACTTCGGTTATTACTGATGCAAAAATGAATCCTGATGAACCTTCGAAGGAAAACCACTGTAAGATGTGCAAATTATGTGAAAGAGTGTGTCAGGGAGGTTTTTTTTCAAAAGGCGAGAAAGAAAAAATCACAGTTGCAGGTGTTCAAGAAATTATCGGTAAAAGAAACTCCTATTCTTATTGTGCTGCCG
>JBHLNT010000206.1:0-7345 GCA_048941265.1 Promethearchaeota archaeon | reverse complement strand
GATCACCTAATTTCTCTCCAATTTCCAATAATTTAGCATATTTATTTAGCATCTCTATAGTTTGGTTTAAATCAATGTCTACCCCATATTTTGTATCAAATATATAAGCTCCAAACCTACCATATTTTATAATAAATCTTTCTTTCTTATCTTCTTCATTCATTATTTATCCTCCAAAATGTTCAATACAAATTTGATAAATTGTTTCTAATTGATAATCATACCCAGACCAATTTTCATGTTTTGCATACGATAATAATGATTCTAAATCATTGAAATACGTCTCACCTTCAAACGTATCAAAAGGTCCATAACAAGAACAATGCTCCATATTATGATAATACCATTTATTATTCCATTTCAAAAAAGCGACCCCTAAACCCTCATACCCCCCATCTTCATAATAATAAACTATAAAATCTATTCCTAACCTTTCAAACTTATCAAGATTATATTCCAAATCACAAGTTTTTTGTTTCAAATATATTTCAACAATTTCATTTCTTTTCATTTTTCCCCCTCTATTTTAATATCTCTAAATGTTAATATTAACAAAATAAAATAACTCATAAAAAGTAAAAGAAAGCCCATGTCTATCAAAATAGATTTATGAAGCAAAAAACCAAAAAAGTAAAAATAACTTGTATACCCCAGCATATTTAAAACTACATGCATTATAATAAGACCCCATACAAAGTAAAGAATGGAAATCACGATAAGATATTTTTTTTTCAATTTAATTTTCTTATTCATTTCTACTTTAATCCCTCGTTTTATAATTAGTTAATTTTAATCTATAATCAAACATTTCACAATCCAAATAAGATTCATATACAGATAAAGGAAGATTCATATTCGCTTTATAATATTCTAAATGACCCTTTGAAATTCTATATTTATTGGGTTCTTTAACCACTCCTTTAAATCTAGGTCTTTCACTAACAATTTTATATTTTTTCCTAATCTTTGAAACAACCCATTTGGGAGAAACTCTTAAAGTTAAATCCTTTAATTTGCACCAATAATCTTGTTGTTCCAAATTTTTAGTTAATTGCAAAGCTCTAGCTTTTGTGGTATAACTTCCTTTCAATAAAGCAAAACTTATAAAATGAATCCCATGCTTCGTTTCATACATAATACAATCATAAGGGAAAATCTCTTTAATCTCTAAAATATCTTCCTTTAATGTGTTCTCTCCATTCTTATCATAATCATAAAATTGAACCGAATATAATTTATGTGATTCTGGGTCTAAGCATAAATTAGAAATCCCAATTGCATGTAAAAATAAATCTTTTTTTTCAATATTTAATATATTCAAATTCATAAAGAATCTAACTCCTTTTTTTTTCTTTTACTCTTATCCATCATATAATATGCAAATCCATTTAAAAAAAATCCACCAAGCCCAATTATAAATCCTAGTGCCCAAACCAATTCATTTGAAGTATACACATTTTCTACTATATCACTCCAATCATAAGACGATAAAGTTAAAATAAAACCCGAGATAACGATAAGAATTCCTAAAACCTGTAATATAATTGATATTTTCCTTTTCATTCCCAAACACATCTCCATAGCTTATTTATATGACTAGTTAACATCTCTTTTTCTTCCATAATCTTCTTACCCCTAATATTATATCTATCTCGCATATTTTAACTGTTTTATACCCCACTTTCCTATTTCCTACATCCCCCTCTTCCAAATACATTATCAAAGCCTTATTCCCCATAATCTCAATGAGATTACATTTAATTTTACCATCTAAATATCTAATATCTTTTTGAATTACAATCACCTAAATAATCTCCCTAAGAATTTTTTAACTCTTTCCCAAAATGATGGGGTCTTTTCCCCTATTTGTTCTCGAATCTCTTCTAATTGGGGTTCTACTTCTGTCTCCGCAATATAGTTTTCCCAATCCCTAATAATTTCTTTTTTTCGATTACTAGGTAACCATGGGCTATTTGCTTCTATGAAATCCCTTACCTCTGACACATCGTATTCTGCACTATCATAATACCAATTTATCCATTGGCTGTACCTATCATAACTTTCTTGGTCTATTTTTTATCACTTCCCGATTCTATAACTTATTTTAGAAAGAGTTTTTTTAAATCCCATGACCCCATAACAATAATAATAAACATACTCGGAAAAGTATTATTTCCTAAAAATCAATTTTAAACATCTATATAATACTTCCATTTCATCTTTAGATAAAGGGATTTCTACTTTTTCATGTCTTCGAGGAAAACAAATAATATCTATTCCCCTTAACCCATTTTTCCTTAATTTAACTCTATTATTTATTTTTACGGTTAACAACTACTAATCTCCTCTGCACTAATGGATAAAATTTGTTAATCAATCTTTCTCTATAACCCATTGATGCTAATTCAATTCTTAAATTATCCTTTGTAAATCTTATCCCATTTCTAAATCTTTTTTCTAATTCGTTAACAATATCTAAAGATTGCTGAATTGCTTTTTCTGGGTCATGTAACCATAACATTTCTAAATATCGGGTTTTGTCATCGGGTCTTTTCACTTTCTCAAGAGTATCATATACGGGAAAATAATTCTTTGCTATCTCATACCTAAACAAATCAGAATACATTTCAAACCCCCCTTTACTTGTAGAAAATACAGAAAACTTAAAATCTCTAATATCATTCAATCTACTTGTTCGGGGGTCTTTATATCCCAATCTTTCACATTTGACTATTCTATGGCAATTCTCTCTAAAATCATTACCTAAAGCCATTAATCGATGTGCAGTCATATACACATCAACCGAATCTTTATCACATTCATGTAAAAAATCAGTAATAAAATCATTATCTAAACTAAAAGAACGATGAGAATTAAACCAATTTTGTGCTTCGTCAAGTAAAACAACACAATCATCTAGATTTCTTAACATTGAAGGATTTTTTAATCTTCTAAATCTTGGATGTTTAATTCTAAAATTCGCATAAATCTTTCTATCTTCATACATTTCATCAAAAGACATGACAACTAAATATAATGTTTTTCCCTCTCTATAATCTCCCAATACTAACCAAAACATTAAAGTGCACTATTTTTTAATTTTGCCCCAATTGAAAGTTTTTCACTTTCCCTTTCTAAAGTACTCTGAATTGCTTTTACAACTTTATTTACTCTATCCCCATCTTTAGAAACATTATTTTCCTTAAATAATCTTACCCAATATTGAATATCTTCATGTATCTTAAGTTTTTCATGTGTACTTTCATTAACTTTTCCAATCAATTCTAAAGAGGTAATCTCTAAAGGGTTGCTTAGATTAGTTTTCATATTTAAATCTTTATCAGCTTTAAGCAATAAAGCAATAATCTGATTTATTGAAAGGTCTTCTATCCTTTCAAAATCCTTAGAACCCCCTAATCCATTAATGATAATCACCTAAAAAAATCCTAATATAAATCCCGTCGCACAAGCCCCTATTACCCCGCCTATAATCATAAGGATAATTGTATTCCCATCAAAAAGCTTGGAATGGGCACGAACCGATAAATCTTTCACGACCCCCGTCCTCATAAATGCTAACCATTCTGGGTCATATTCAAACCCTGAACCTTCATATCTCAATTGCCCCCCTTTTTTTGATTTATTATCAATATCTATCAAATAATATTTCTTTGTACCTGTTTTATTTCTAAAAGAAGGCGTCCTCATCTCTATAGGGTGAATATTATCTTTATTAAATTTTACATGGGTTGTCCCTTCTGGAATTCTTCTTTTCCTAATTATATCATGACAACCAAAAACCTTTCTTACCCAGACAACATAATTTCTGCTACGTCTATTAGTAATTTCACTAAAGGGTGCGTCAAATAAAGCTTTTTTACCCACACTTAAACCTTTAACTTCTTTACTCATTAATCATTCATAACTCCAAATATTTTAACTGTAAATAATATAACTTGATATATAATAAAAAAAGATTGGATTATAGGTTGCATAGGTAATTCAATATTTAAAGCATATACCCCAATTGTAATTGAAAATACAGAAACAAATAATACTAAAACCCAACCTACTTTTAAAGCTAAATATGTATTTAATATTACTAAGAAAAGCAAAAATAATAAAACTAATATTGGTGCTAATTGCAAATCAAAATCAAATTGCAACATATTATTCATTCCCCGAGAAACCTTTTTGAAAAACTCCAATAATAAAAGCAAAGGTAAAAATAATATAAATTACAGAACCAATCATTTCAATAGCTATAATTAAAGGAAAAGCTAAAACCGATAATGTTCCCCATAAACCCATATAACCCACTCCTTTAGAAATAATTTTTACGCTTTCACTTCCTAGCCCAGATGCAAGAATTCTCAACCCAATTACAGCCACTAAAGTCATAATTACAGTTATCCAAAAAATAGCCCCCTGCACTGAATCTAAAGAAAACATACTTTCTATCCCAGAAATTTCAAAAGTGGTTGTTGTCCCATTAACTACTTGTGACCCATCTATAATTGTTGTCTGGGTATTTCCTATTATCCCAGAACCCATAAATACTGAAAAGAAAGTCAAAACAACCAAAACAAACAAACAAAAAGCAATTATCAACCTTTTCCTCCTCCTAAATTCATAATTTCAATAAAATAAAATATACATAATCCTATAATACTTGCAGTTAAAACCCATAAATCTAAAACTCCTCCCCTCACCATAAAAGCAAACATCATGGTTAAATAACTAAAGAATGCAACAATAGATTTAAAGGTTAAAAAGGTAAATGTAATTGCAAAAGCAAAACTTAATCCCAATGCGAAAATCCAATCGGTACTAGCTATCAGAAATCACCTCTATGTCTTAAAAAGATTAAACCCAAACAAAACAAAATTAACATAAATAACCAAGCGGGAAATATAGAACCCCCTAAATAAATAATAGCAAAAATCAAAAGCCCCCCAAAAAAGATAATTGTTCCCATTTTCTTATCTTTTTTATTAAAAGGGACATATAAGAGTAAAGTGGGTAAAAATAAAAGCATAACATCAATTAAAACATTAACAAAACCCGTAACAGTAAATTGCACTGCATAATTAGGATAAAAAGCTAAAGTGATATATCTAATATTTCCCGTTGCAGTGGTATTAATAAAACTACTCGAATTTTCATTTGTTATTTGAAAAAAGAAACCATCAACTATTTTATCTTCTGGGAGTAATACGTTAATTTCCATAGGGTTAGGGTCTAGTTCAAAAGGAGTTAACGTATTATCTGTATAATTAACATAAAAGGTTGCATATCCATTTCCATTGAAACTTGTTGTAGTTTCCACACTTCTATTATAGCAAAGAGTATCAGTAATATCAAAAGAAATACTTAACCACTCATAAACATCAATATCATCATATGAAATATTATATCTTAATCTTGTACCATCAACCCAGAAATAACTCTGATTTATATTAACATTTCCAAAACTTAGATTAGGATAATATTCATTTACCCCTTCAAATAAAGTAATTCCTTCAATAGTGAAATTAATCAAATTCATATTAATAGTGTTATTAGTAATCATAATTAAAGAAGGAAATTTCCCAGCCCCTCCAACAATACTTATTTCTTGATTATTTATAAACCCTGTAAAATTTGTTTTGGGTCTTACATCTCTTTTAATAGAATTAAATCTTAATCTTTGATGTTCGCAAATATACATTTGACTTATATTTTCAGTAAAAGGAGTAACAAAAGTGTAATATGGATATTGATTAAATCTATATTTATGAAATCCAAAAGAGTCATAAATATATGCATGTTCCTTTTGGACAATAGAAACATTCTTAGAATACACTCCAATATTATCAACATAAATACTTACCTCATTAAGTTTAGTTTCTATTTTAACATAATCTAGGCCCACTGCATTATTTTGCATATCAAAAGAATAAGTAGTATCATTTAAAATTCCATCCATCCAATATCTAAGAAAAATTTTATCGTGTCTTGCATGAAAATTTAAATTCATCCATTTAACTGGGGTTAATCCATACATTTCTAGTAAATCGTGCCATGCACCATCATAATAATCTACATCCATCATTTTTAAAGAATCTCGTGTCATTCTAAAAATAGTTATTTGGTCACTAGCAGAATCATAAAATCTAATATTGGTAACACTAGTTAAACCCCCCGTCCCCACAAACATAAGCCTAAAGGTAACATTAAAATTTTGTCCACTAGGAATATATGTGTCAAAATTATCTTTTTCAATTCCATAATATGTTCCAGAATCACTATACAATCTTGCGACCCCATTATATTCATCAATAGGATATAATATATTTACCCAATCATTCGCATCATCAATTTCACTCCAAGTATAAACATCCGTAGTTATTTCATCTCCCGATGTAAACATAGAACCATCTTTTTCAAAAGTAAATTCAAATTTATCTGGGGTAAAAACATTAGAATTATTATTCATATTAAAAACAGTATTGAAATTTGTTGTTTGAGTGTCTACAAGAACATCTTCTTGAAAAGTATAATCTAAATCAGTGGGGGTACTAGTTCCTATTGGAATCATACTAATAAATAAACAAAAAATTAACAACCCTAGAAAAAGAGTATATTTTATTTTTTGTTTCATAAATACCCCTCAATAATTCCAGAAAAAAGAATATACAATAACATAAATATCACCAAATCAAGAACAATTTCAATTGATTTTTTGATTATATCTAAGCTTATTTGATTATCTTTTTTTTCCCTTTCTTTTAATTCTTCTAGATTTAAATCTTTCATAATTAAATTAAAAAAAAAAAGAAAAGAGAAATCACCAGTTTATCTGAGAAAACCTTTCATTACTGCTATTCCTATTACTAACGGAATCACTGTCCCCAAAATCAAAACAATAGATGCAGGGGCAATTGCCCCGAAAGTTGTTGCAGAACCATTAACAGTAACAGATGCATTTGAGATATTAACTAAATCAGTTAAGCCTAAAGGTAAGAGAATCCCAGCTAGAAGACCCCCAATAACTAAGGCTATAATTTCATTAGTGGAGAATGCCATATAAATCACTCGAAGTTTTATTAATATGTTCAGAATACCTCTTTTAAAAATGAACGAGTGTATAGGTAAAAGTAATTTATACTGAACATTGTTCAGAAAAAGAAAAAAAAATTAATTAAATGTTTAATGTTCTATTCCTCTTTTTAAATAAGGGTCTAGGTGTTTCATTCCATAATTTCCTAAATAAAGGGTCTATTATTAAATCCTCTACTTTAGCAAATTTTATTATTTTCCTCTGCAATTTTATGCATTTATCACATAGAACTTTATTTCCTCT
>JBHLNT010000205.1:0-7384 GCA_048941265.1 Promethearchaeota archaeon | reverse complement strand
CCCTTAAATCTCTTCATTATCGCTTCGGATAACTCATCAATAGTAAAAAGGTGGGAGACCCGTACTAAAGCTCCCAAAATTATTGTATTCGTAATATTACGCCCCAAAATATCTAAAGCAATTCGCGTCGCATCGATCGTGGCGATGTTTAAATCCTTTCTATGCACGATATTTTGAATGTCTAATTGATTTAGAGTAGTATTCACGATTAACCAACCACCTTCGGGAATTCCTACTGTAACATCAACTTCACCTAATAGAGAAGGATCTAACACGGATACAAAATGAGGGGCGTACACTTGCTCATTCGATCTTACTAGGTCTTCGTCTGAAGACAATCTTACAAAACTTTCGGTTGGACTCCCCATTCTTTCTGCTCCGAATCTGGGCTGACACACCCCATACCCATAGAACGCTTCTACACAAAGATTTGAAGCAGTTACTCCTCCTTGACCACCTCTTGCATGAAATCTCAAGCTTACATAACCATTTTTTAGAGCTTCATCTACATGCTCTTTAGTCAACATTTTAAGTCCATTGTTTTATGTTTTTGTTTTAAATTAAATCTCAATATGGTAATTCATAGAAAATAATTTAAACTTTTTATATTTAATTTAAAAGAATTTGTTTTCCAAAATAGATTTGTAGAAATAATAATAAATTTAAAATCATTTTCAAATCGTTTTATATTGGTAGTAGTATTAAAAATTCTATTGAAAATCTTACGATTTCCGATAAAAATGGTATATGTTTTATGACTGTAAAAGAAAAAAATAGTCTTATTGTAATTTAATTGAAATTAGATGCACATATGGTCAATGGTCAAAAAGGATTTCTTATATGGAATAATAAATGTTACCTATCAAAACAAAATAATAAAAGAGAATTATGAGCGAAGACATTATAACTGAATTAAAAGATCAAATTTTACGTATTGAGATGAACCGTCCAAGAAAAAGAAATGCTATTTCTAGAGAGATGTATAGGTTAATGGCAGATGCTATCCACAATGCTGATGGAGATCCATTAATTAGGGTCATAATCCTTCATGGACAAAAAGAATTTTTCACGGCAGGTAATGATTTAAAGGATTTCCAGAGCCCACCTCCATCAGATGGATCGAATCCAGTAGGGGCTTTTATGAAAGCAGTTATCGATGCTAAGAAACCCCTTATAGCAGCCGTTAGCGGTTATGCCGTAGGAATTGGAACAACCATGTTATTTCATTTCGATTTAATTTATGCTGGAAATAATGCTAAATTTCAATTACCATTTGTTAATCTGGGATTATGTCCTGAATTTGGGTCAGGTTATTTGCTACCTCGGCTTGCAGGTTATCAGCGTGCGGCAGAATTATTTTACTTTGGAGATTTTTTTTCAGCTCAGGATGCTTATAAAATTGGATTGGTAAATAAAATTTTTCCAGAAGAATATTTACTGGAAAAGGTAATGGGAGAAGCACGGCGCTTAGCAAATCAACCACCAGCATCTATCCGATTAACTAAATCGCTTATGAAAAAGCATATTCCAGTAAATATTGATGAAATTGTTGGATATGAGGGCTTAGAATTTATACGGAGATTAAAATCTCCGGAAGCAAAGGAAGCTTTCGCTTCATTCTATGAACGCAGAAAACCAGATTTTTCTGGATTTCGATAATTTATTTAAATTAGAATAATTGGTAATTAATTTGAAAATTGCAATTGATATTGATGGCGTTTTGCTTGACATAGTTGTAAACTTCTGCAAAATTTTTAACAAAAAACATGGAACTTCATATAATAAAAAAGATATAACCAATTGGGAATTCTTTAATAATTGGAATATTACAGAAGAAGAAGCTTTTAAAATATTTTTTCAAATATACGAAAATACGATGTCAGTTCCTTTTATAGACAAAAATGCGCCAAAATATATGGAGGAATTAAATCATTCACATGAAGTATACATCCTTTCAGCAAGAACATCTCAATATAGATCCCAAATAATTGAGAAATTAAATTTTCATGGTATAAAAAAAGGTGAACAGTATATTGCCCTAATTTTGGTTGAACATAAACCATACGCTTCCAAACAAGACTATGAATTCGATATTTATGTTGATGATAATCCACATTTAGCAAATGCCATAAAAATGATGAAGGATAGATATATGCTTCTTTATGATCAACCTTGGAATAAAGATTTCCTTTGCACTAATAATGTTATTAGAGTCTATAATTGGAATGATGTGTATGAACAAATAAACGATATAAATTTTAAACTCTTTTCGTTGTAAAACTCAAACCTTTTATATATAGAACTTAAACAAAAGTCTCATTAAGCTTTGAAGTTCATGCGAAATAATCTCAGCTAAGAGAGATAGAGAGCGCGTTTTATTATATATTTTCATATTTTTCATGTGAAAAGTTGACACTATAGTTAAAATTTAAATAAAAAGGTATTATTACAATAATTTGAAAATATAGGTAAGTAAAATCCAAATATAGAAAAATTATGCTAAAAAGTAGAAAAAGTAAAATCAGGATAATAACAATCTTATTTGTTTCAATTCTTTTTTTAATTTTATTAAGCAATGTAGAAATCTCTTTAGCTAATGGGGATAATAATGAATTAACCGTTGAAAATTTGAAATTTCAATTTATTGAAAATTCTAAAGATAGAGGTATTATCAACAATATCAATTCTATAGATTTAGAATTACCTTCATCAACTTGGAATGTTACTGATATTAAATTAAATTTTACGGATATTGAATGGGTAAGAGAAGTTGTAAATGTAGAAGAAAAAGGTACACAAGATGATAATTTTTTGGAAAAAAACAATATGTTTGGTCTGGGAGTCCAATTAAAGCTAGAAGAAGCTATAACGATCTTTGGTGCTTATATAAATATCAGAATAGAAAGTCCTCATTCAGGAGATAATATTTACGTAAAACTAAGAGGATATGATTCCTCTATTAATGCGCCAAATAGTACGGTATATGGTGAAGTAAAAGTCAATCGCACTATTAGCGATGGATGGAATTATCAGAATTTCTCAACTCCAATTACACTTCCTAAAGGTAATTTTTCTTTAGTAATGGAGGGAACTATTCAAGCAGCAGCAAAATATTACTGGTATTGCAATGACACAAATCCAAAAAATCCAGGGCTGTATCGATCAGAAAATAGCGGATCTGGGTGGATAAACGGTATACAGGGATCACCATTCTTATATAAATTAGATCAAAAAATAATTGGTGATTTTTATCCATCAAAATCTAATATGACGGCTGAAATTGAAGAAGAGACTTACAATATTTTAGATGATTTTCTGCCTGGCTCAGGAAATCTTCTGCTATCGGATAAAAACTTTTCTCCCAACGATATAATACTGCATATTGAAATCAATAATAATTTATCGAAAAATCTAATCTTTAATTTAAGTTATAACATTAATCTTAGAAATGAGTTCTCGTCTAAGGGTTATGTAAAGATAAATGAGAAGGAAGATAATATTTGGGTTATTAGTCCTGAGATTATAAGATATAATTATAATTATTCAATAGATTTTGAATACCCTACTAACTGGTATAACTTGAATGTCTCTAAGAATAGTAAAGATATTACTGCAGATGTTGTATTTAAAGGGAATCATATATATATTTTGAATGAATCAATAGAAAATGGATATATATGGGAAATTTCTGCTAAGTCGCCCAAAACACCTATTATATTAGATATTAAAGCAAAGGAATTTAAAATAGGGCAAGATTTAATATTTTTTGCTGAATCTCCAATAAAGGAGGGGAATTTTACCTTTATATTAGTAAATTCCCTTGGGACTGAAGAAGATATAAGAATTATCCCTGCAACCGAGGAAGAAATTGTTTATTCTTATACAATACCATCAAATTCTCATACAGGAAATTGGACAGCCTATATTTATTGGAATGATTTTACCGATGCAGGAGTTCAATCTCAAAATTTCACAATCTTAGATGCTCCCGTTATAGATTCTGGTGGCGGAAATGGCGGTGGCGGAGGTGGCGGCGGTACCAAAGAGATTAGTGTAATGGAACCTCTTTCTGGAATTTTTATTACATTAGCTATAGTTGCAAGTTCAGCTGGGAGTTTAACTACCTATCAAATAGTCAAGAGGGCTAAGAAAAAACGAGAAAGGCATATGGATACATTATATAATAAATTCAAGGATAATTTAAGCCTCAATTATCTCATGATCTCTGATAACAAATCAGGACTAAATGTATATGAGCAATTTTTTGCAGGGAAGTCATTGGATCCAAGTTTATTATCTGGATTTTTAGAAGCAATCCGCAATTTCGGTATTGAATTGACGGGAGAATATCAAAAATCAGAAACAGTTAAATTAGAATATCAAAATTCAAAGATTTTAATGAATGAATCAAAGGATTTTAGGTTAATTCTTATAATGTCAGATAATCCATCGGAAGCTTTTATAAATTCTATTACGAATTTGGCAAAGGAAATCGAAAAGTTTTATGGGCCTTCACTTAAGAATTTTAGAGGGGGAGATATTACAATGTTCTCAGGCATTAGAAGATTAATTGAGAAGCATTTAAATGTTACTTTCATATATCCATTACGAATTGTTGAGCGGAAAGAATTAAAACTTACTCGAGCAGAAAAGTTAATGATACAAAGGGCTAAAGTAATAATGAAGCAAACAAATTTAAAGCATTTTTACACTACTTTTTTGATGCCAGATCAAGAATATGATCCTGAGAAAACTAAAACCATATTTAATTTAATTGATAAAGGAATTTTTCAACCAATTAATTTAAGTGCTGAAAAAGATAATAATAATTTGAAGTATAATTAAATAATTTTGAGGGAGATTAATACAATGGAAAGAATTTATTGGCTTTACATAATTGATCCAAAAGGCGCAACTCTCTTTAGTTATCAAAATGCAATTTATGGATCATCCAAAATTAATTCCACTTTATTATCTCATTTTATATATGCACTACAATCTGTTGCGAAAAATCTCGAAGAAGATGAAATTAAGGGAGTGGATATTGGCAATGACAAATTTTTCATTACTAAAGAAAAATTAACAAGCTATCTCTTTATTATGAAAACTAAAACTACTGCGGAAGCAAAAATAATAAATCCGATATTAAAAAACATTGAAAATGAATTTGTAAAACGATTTACAGGGCATTTTACCTTAGATATTGATGAAAAGGTAAAAATTTTAAAATCCTTCGAACAATATGTTAAAGGGGTATTTGAGGGTAAAAGTAATATAAACAGTCTAATCAAAGCTCTTTCAATGGATTAAACTGTTTTTAATGAAAAATTTAAAAAGAAATTATTATTCATCTTTGAATACAGTTTCAACTGCTTTCACATAGTCTGGTTTATATTTTGTTATTAAATTATTTGAATTTGCTGTGGCAATTAGTTTTCCATTTTTGTCTTTGATTCTCGCAGAAAAATGAACAATATTTCGTCCTTCTCTTACCATCTTAGCCTTCACTCTCACTGAATCCCCCCCAACTTTCACCTTGCCAAGGTAATCCACATGAAAGTCAATTGTTATTAAAAATCCTGCATATCCTAACGTAGCAGTCGTCATTCCTATAACATCATCAAGCATAGCAGATTGCATTCCTCCATGTAATAAGCCGGTAGGATTCGCCCATTCAGGTTTAAGTTTAAATTCAATCTCAATTTCACCTCTTTTAACGCTAATAATACGACCATTAAGATATCTGGTAAAAGCAGGCGCAGCAGGTAAATTCTCTAATGAAATTGAGCTTTTAGCAGCAGCATTAAATATATTGATCATACGTTCTGATCTCTTCTTAATTTTTTCATCAATATCAGTCAATATAATCACAAACTTCAATAGATTATAATAAAAAAATCTAATTTATATAAAATACTTCTGATTATTTAATAATTTGATCATAATCTTTCAAAATTAGTTCAAACCAACTTATTGGAAGTACTTTTTTAACTGTTTTTACATACTTTTTAGGTGACAAAATTCCTAGGTCAGAAATTATTTTATTTATGTATTTCGGAGGAGTAATGTCGAAATAATAGTTATGAATTTCTAAATTTTCAGCTAAATTTTGCGTATCAAACACTTCATCTTTAGGTTTGTCTTCAATTACCACATTTAAACCATAATGACTCTTTAAATTATATTTAAGTGATGTTCCTATAGCAAATACTTCAATTCCTTTCTGATTACCCATAACTGATAAAGGATAGGTCCCTATTTTATTAATCACCGATCCATCTTTGAGAATGCTATCAATCCCAATTAGAATTAAATCAACCAGATCAATAAATTTCCCTACTGCGGCATCAATAATTAGGTGAGTTGTGAAATTATTTGAGAGTTTTTGAGCAGTATATCGCCCTTCATACAACGGTCGCGACTCCAACACATAAAATTCGGCATCAAAATCTTTTAGTTTTAGGAGTAAGTTAAGAATTGTTGAACTATAGGAATTAAGCATTATTTTGGGATTCTTTTTAGTAATATTGGAAACAAATTTTTGAAAATTGTTTTCTAACCTCTTTTCTCTTATTAGATTTTTGGTTTTAAATTGTTCTAAATTATATGCTATCTCTTGTTTTGTAATTAACTTAACATCACCAATTATATATCCTATCATGTTGATGAGAGGAGCCATGCTTGGTCTAGAATTAATTATTTCTTTAGATAATTCTATTATTAATTCTTCTATATTTTCATTTTCATTTGATATTAAATCTAATTGAGATTCAATAATAGAGAGGGCTTTATTCAATAATTCACTAGCTCCAGAGCTACTGTCAGTCTTTAACTCATTGAGCAAATGCTGAATTTCTGGTTTAAACATTACACTTCTTTGAAATTTTAAGAGCTATATTCGATGGTTTAGATTTTTTTAATAATATAATTTTACTTATTCAAATTTATAATTTTAATTAATCTCAAAAATTTTATTCATTGTTTAATTCCCATTTGCAATGACTACACTTGACACTTTGAATTTAAACATTAAAGACCTTAGTTTTATAAATGATATTAAATCCATGGCAGTAATTGGCACCTCAAAAAAAAGGAATTTCTTCTTTTTTAGGAACCATGCTGAGAATTTCAAGGGAAAACTATATGCTATAAATCCAGCTATTGAAGAGATTCCTGGATTTGATAAGAATATTATTTATCCTTCATTAAAGGATATCCCTAATGACGTCGATTTTGTTTATATTGCTGTTCCCAGCTCAAAAATTTTAGAAGTTATGGATGATTGCGTTGAGAAAGGTGTAAAACTTGCTACGGTGTTTACAGCAGAATTCTCAGATTCGGGAACAGAAGAAGGTGCAGAGTTAGAAAGAGAACTCTTGAAAAG
>JBHLNT010000204.1:0-7416 GCA_048941265.1 Promethearchaeota archaeon | reverse complement strand
TAAAATAGCTTCACCTTTTACAATTGTATATTTAGCATTTTTAATTAGCACGATCATAGTATTTTCCATTGCTATCATGATTTCGACAATTCTTCCAGAAGTTGGAATGCTACTCCTAGCAGGAAGCCTTCTTATGGCGGTTTTTGGATACATGATACTTATGAGTAGAGATATTACCATCAATATATATTTAGAGAAAATATATCTACGAAATGTAGCATTAGAAGTATTTCAGATATTCTTTATGTTTGTGAATATCGTAATGATTCTACTAGAAGGCTTAACAATTGATTGGTTCCGTTATTATCTTATCGAATCAACATTTAACATCGGAGCGGCATCTATTCCAAGACTATATATTTCTATCTTTGTAGTCTTCTTTACCTCTTTAGTGCTTGTAAGTATCACAACATATATGCAACTCAGAAAGACTGTTAAAAATCTCCAAGAACAACGATCCCAAGGAGCTAGTTCAAATTTACTGCTTTATTTAAAAGATCAAGATTCGTCACGTCTTATTACAAGGTTAGGGTATAAAACCATTGTTTTCTTAGTTTCAGTTCTCATAGGAATTGTTACTACAACTAATTTACTCACTGAAGAAACAACTTTTGCTCTATTAATAGTAATTATACCATTTGCTATAGCTGGCTTTTTAGCCTTAATAATACATCGATTTTTCGAGATAAAATCGAAAAAAGAGGAGAAAGAGGAAGTTCATCTGCCATTTAGCGATTCCAAAAAGTTTTGTAGTAAATGCGGGGAAGAGATGTATCTCTCTGATAAATTTTGTGGATCTTGTGGTTCTAAACAAATCTTTGAGGATATTTTTGGGACTTATATTTCAAGATGTACTGATTGCGATGCTTTTATCAACGATAAAGCAAAATATTGCACAGAATGCGGTAAACAAATTTAAAATTGTTTTAATTAAAACTTTTTAAAATAACTTTTTTTTCTTATTTTTACTTCTCTACTAAATTATGAATAATAAGAGTAGCTCTCTCTGTCAAAGCCCTGAATATATTCAATTACTATACCATCAGGTTTTTGTTCAGGAGGGCGGTATATTATTTGTAAATTTGGAAAATAAGCCCCAATCCCATTTTTAGCTAAAATCATAGCTGGGTGATCTGCCTCTTTAAATATTTCTTCACTAATTCTAAGAGTTATCGCACGGCATTGTTGCTCATCCCATACACCTAAAGCATGGATATATTCATGTAAGAGAATATGATAAGTATATGACCAAATTACCTCATATGGCTGTGTTTCCAAAATCAGATTTAATGGAGTCTTATTCATAATAATATCCGTTCCGGGAGGAAAATGCATTCCACCTATGAATCCACGAGGCATCATTCCCATTTCTGCAAGTCCTAAACTTAAGCCTGCCCTATGGCGACCAGTAACTTTTTTAACATCTTCTTTAACTTTTTCAAAAATTTCAGGCATTTGTTCCTTTAATTCTTGTAGTTCCATCTGATCAAAAACACTTTAATTCGTAATTAAAAATCAAAAAACCAGAAATCATCATCTTCTTTGAAGAAATCCATCAATTTGGATAAATCTTTCAACAAGGGTTCAATAGAGATTCTATTTTGAGCGCGTTCAATGGAGTCCATATCCGAGAAAAACATATCATCTAATAAATTATCGATGTCAATTCTTTTATAATATTTGTTAGGATTGAAAAACAGTGTATAAAATATCTCTTCAATTAAATTGAGACTTTCTCTTATATTTTTTGCTTTAAACTGTCTCTTTTCAATAGTTTCTCTTAGTTTATTCCTATATTTTTCTTCCATTATGCTTTTTAGTTCTGCTATAAAGCATTGTTTATTTTGTAGTAAATCAGTTCTTTCTCTTTCTAAGTTTCTAATACTTTCTTCAATTTCCTGTATTTTTTCCCCTAAAAATCTAATTTTTTCATTTGGTTGTTTAATTTTTTTATAATCAGTAGAACAACCAATATCTTTGAGCTGGATTATTTTACTTTTTTCACCAATTTCAGAAACATTATATTTCACACCATAATAGTCTGGAGATATATCAATGCTCAATGAGATATCACTTTTTATCCGATAGGTCCCACCCCTCTTTTCATCCGATTCAATTTTCTCAATTATCTCCTTTTCAGTTAAAATCTCTAATTGACTATGAACTGCTTGTCTTGATATACCTAATTCATTTGCTAATTCCGAAGTAGAATGGGGTACTTTAGCCAATTTTGCTAATATTACTCGTCTAGTGGGATTTCCTAAAATTTCCAATAGGGTGTCTAAACTAAGCGTTTTTTTATCTTTTTCATATTTTTCTACTTCTATTTTCAATCACTCCCTTTTTATTAGATAAATTAGAAAACTATTATTACCTATATAGTTCTTCTGTAGGTTCTTTGGCAGAGGCGTCATATGCTTTCTTTGCTCTGTCAGCCCCTTTCAAGATTTTTTCCATTGCTTGATCGAATTCAGCTCTCATAATTTTTACTTTTTTCACAGATTCTGGATCCTTAGTATTTATGCTATCATCTGCAAGTGTTTTTCGAATTGTTAGGAGAGTTGCTTCTTCACAGATAGCTTGAATATCTGCTCCGGTATAACCCTCCAAATCCTGTGCCATTTTGCTGATATTTATCTCCTTATCTAATGGTTTATTTTTAAGATGGATTTTATATATCTTTTCACGCGATTTTTGATCAGGCATGGGAATTTCAACATGTCTACCAAATCGTCCTGAACGTAGCATTGCTGGATCAAGCATATCTGGTCTATTGGTTGCGGCGAGCAATATCACATCTTTCAATCCTTCAAGACCATCCATTTCAGTAAGTAATTGTGACACAACCTGTTCTGTTACTTGGGAGCTGGCAAATCGGCCTCTCATTCCCGCAATGGCATCAATTTCATCAAAGAAAATTATACAGGGAGCTGCTGATCTGGCCTTTCTAAAAGTCTCTCGCACAGCTTTTTCACTCTCTCCAACCCATTTAGATAAAAATTCGGGGCCTTTGACAGAAATAAAATTCACTTCACTTTCATGGGCTAAAGCCTTCGCTATTAGGGTTTTTCCACAACCAGGTGGACCGTGAAGTAAAATACCATTTGGAGGTTTGGAGTGCAAGTGTTTATATAATTCCGGGTACTTTAATGGCCATTCAATGATTTCTCTTAATTGGAGTTTAGCATCTTCTAATCCCCCAACATCATCCCAAGTTTCAGTAGGCTGAGTTATTAAAACCTCTCTTAAGGCGGACGGCTCAATACTATTTAAAGCCTGTTCAAAATTTTCCATCTTTATCTGAATATTACTTAACACTTCGGCTGGGATTGGTTTATCCAGATCGATTTTGGGTAATATTTCTCTTATGGCAAGCATTGCCGCTTCTTTGGCTAATGCTTCAACATCAGCTCCTACGAAACCATGTGTTTTTTCAGCCATTTTTTGTAATTCAACATCTGAATAAAGAGGCATCCCTCGAGTGTGAATTAATAATATTTCATATCGCCCATCGGTATCAGGAACTCCAATTTCTATCTCTCTATCAAATCTTCCAGGCCTTCTTAATGCAGGGTCAATATCATTCACTCTATTTGTTGCTCCAATGACAATAATTTCTCCCCTCCCCTCTAAACCATCCATTAAAGAAAGTAATTGGGCGACAACTCTTCTCTCTACTTCTCCGGTGACTTCTCCCCTTTTGGGAGCTATGGAGTCTAATTCATCTATAAAAATGATTGAGGGTGCATTTTCTTTAGCTTCGATAAACACCTTACGAAGGTTTTCTTCACTCTGACCATAGAATTTGCTCATAATCTCAGGACCACTAATTGTAATAAAATGAGCATCTGTTTCGTATGCTACAGCTCTTGCTAGCAAGGTTTTTCCAGTACCTGGAGGTCCATGAAGTAATACTCCTTTAGGGGGGTCGATTCCTATTCTCTTAAATAATTCGGGATGTCTAATGGGTAATTCAATCATCTCTCGAATTTTCTGAATTTCCTCCTCTAAACCTCCAATATCTTCGTAGGTCACTCTTGCCTTTTCTAGCTCAATAATTTCTCTATGACTCTTTTCACTCAATATAACCTTTGTATCCAAATGAATCCTTACAGCTTCTGCCTTTGGACTATACTCAACCACTACGAGGTCTACTCTGCGACCCATAGCATAAAAGCTAAGGATATCTCCTTTCGTTATTACCCGATTTTCTAATTTCCGTGCTAATTGTTGAGAATTTCTAATAATTACTGTCTCTTCTAAACCGGCAAAGGTCACTCTAGTAGCTAAAGCAGCTTCAATTTTGCGAATTTGAACAATATCATCTAGGGATGCATCTATATTTCGTCTTAATGAGGGATCTATGCGAATGATATTTGTTCCCTTATCTTCTCTTCTGCCTGGGTATAGTAATGCGGCAGTTTTCCTATTTTCCCTCGCATGAGATATCTCTATCACATCGCCAGTCCGTAAATTCAATTCCCTCTCTATATCTGGATCTATTCGTACAATTCCTCTTCCAGCATCTTCTTTAAATGCATCTTTCACCCTTAACTTATTTCCTTCACCTTCATAGCCCTTTGTTATGCCACTCATTTTTTTCTCACAATATACATATAATTTTCATTATTTTTAATTATTAAAATAGTGAATTAAAATTTAAGACCTCCATACCTTTAAAGTAGCAATTCCATTATTCACTTCCAAATTATAGTCTTTCAAAGAGGTCTTAAATGGTAAATATATTTCTTTTTTATATTTGCGAATTTGATTCTCGGCTAATATGATAATTTTATTTTCAGAATCATCTAAATCTAATTTGATATCTTCTTTATCTATTCCAGGAATTTCAAGTATAATTTCAGTAAAATCAGTACAATCATTTACTTCTGCAAAAGGTTCTATTACATGAGATTCTTCAGATTGTTCAGTTGGTTCTAAAGATATTTCTCCGGCATCAATCATTTCTTTGCGATTTGGTTGCTTTAACAACTTAAATCTTGGATCTTTTCCAAAATCATACCCTTTTAAGTATTTATGAAGCTCTTTTTCGTCTATGTCACCTTCTATCTTTATTTCTGGCTCATCCATTCCAGATTCAAAATGATATGAAATTTTATATCCTTTTTGGTTTTTCTTGGATGGATCTAATTGCTTATTCATTTCTGGAAAAATGAAAAAGTCCATATCAAAAAGTTTTGAATCTAAATTAAAAAATTTCTTTAGCCGGTCAAAAATATCTTCATAATCATCATAATCGTCTGACAAATTTCTCACCTTTTTTCAACTATTGTACAAGCTTTTCTTGTAAAGAAAAGATTGACATTTCATAATAAAAATATGAGAATTCAATTATAAAAACTTATCGTTAATGAAAAAAAGCAAATTTAAGGATATAATTTGAATTTAAAAACAAAAATTAAATGAATCTCTAAGCTCATAAATCTTTTTTTACTTCTTCAATGACCTCATACGTTCTACGCAATAATTCATATACAACTTTTGGAATTTGCCATCCTTGTAAACTACAATCAGGACCCACATATTTCAATCGATCATCGTATAATTTAATGGCTTCCAATAAATTTTTTTTGATTCTATCTTTGGAATCAATTAATCCTAACATACCCTCATAAGATTTAATTTCATTCCAAGTTTTCCCTGAATCTATTTTTTCTCCAATAATATTATCTATATTTGTTCTAATTATCCCTACGCGGATGAATTTATCATGCTGTTCTAAATCTTTCTTTGGGATTTTGTTCGTTGGATCAGAAGCATATTCACAGGTTAACACGTGAATATTTGCTGTCTGTAAAGGTACATATGCCTGTTTTAAAGAGTGAAGGTGAATTTGATTAATGCATTCCACTCCTTCAAGGGATTTATCAAATATTTTTATGAGATCATTATTATTTACATTAAATAAGTCAACATAGCCAAAGGAAGGTTCATCAATAGATACTATTGAGGTTTGCAAATATTTAGTATTAATTATAGAATTTTTTATAAATGAATTAACAGATTTCGCAATGTTTAAGGCTAAATCCTGATAAATTGTGAAATTATGTTTCTTAATATAAAGTTCTATTGGACCAGTTATGCAAACTTTAACATTAAGAGTTTTTCCCGTTTCATTATAATACTCTTTAGCATATTCATCTATAACAAACATCTCAGGGATATAAGCTTTTTTAGGGTCAATTAAATCCGGTTCTGTTTCATAATCGGCTATTGGTTTTAAGAATTGAACAATCATATCCATAATTTGGGGATAATTAATAATATCTAGCCCAGATTTCAATTTTAACTCAAATGATTGACGAATCGGATTTAAGAAATAATGATTAATTCCACTATGCCCCAAGAGATATTCTTTATTATTACTAACTAGTGCTTTATACGAAGTCCAATAGAACTGAACAAATTTTTCCTTCTCTATGTTTTCTGCTAGAGGAAATCCGCCTACATCGTCATATTGGGGGAAAGTTTTCATCTTGATTTCGGAGATCTCTTAAATTTTTAGTTTTTTGAATAAATTAAATAATTCTCTTTTACTAATATATTTTTTTGTTTAAATGATATTGCACCGATAAAAATCTCGGATTTGAATTCAAATTAATTATGTTTAGTGGAAATTTCCTTGGTTTATGGGATTATTATTAACAACATATAACAATAAATTATTTATTCTGCGATCATCGATATTTTTTATAAATTTCAATTTAAATTTTTAAAAAAAACAATGTCAGATCTTGCAATTGAAGCCATAGGAGTTAAAAAGGAATTCGGAGGGAAAAGTAAGAGTCCCTTTACTAAAGCTCAAGCAGTTAAAGCTCTAAGAGGAGTTGATTTTCGAATAAAAACTGGTGAAAATTATTGTTTACTCGGTCCTAATGGTGCTGGAAAAACAACACTTATACGATGTATTCTTGGTCTCTTAAAAGCGGAAGGATCAGTAAGAGTATTGGATCATGTAATGCCAGACGAACGAGACAAAATAATCTCTTCTATTGGATATATGCCTCAAGAATTAAGTTTATATCCTGATTTATCAGTAAAAGAGACTATGCATTTCTTTGGTCGAGTTTTTGGTCTGAAAAATCAAGAACGTAAGGATTCTGTAAAAAAGTTGCTAAATTTTTTCTTACTGAAACAATGGAAGGATACTAGAGTTGAGAACTTATCAGGTGGAATGAAAAGAAGGTTATCTTTGGCAAGTACACTTGTTCACAATCCGAAACTCTTAATATTAGATGAACCTACTATTGGTGTTGATCCTACATTACGGTTAACTTTCTGGGATTACTTTAAAGAATTGAATGAACAAGGAATAACAATTATAACTACTACTCATGTGATGGATGAGGCTGAAAAGAGTAGGTTAATAGGTTTTATGAGAGAGGGTAAGTTAAT
>JBHLNT010000203.1:0-7419 GCA_048941265.1 Promethearchaeota archaeon | reverse complement strand
ATCACAAAGATAGTAACACTAACGATCGCCCCAAGTAGGGGAATCCCTAAGATCCAACTTATCGCACTAAGATCAATAATTGCTTGCAGTACCTCGGGAGTGGAAAACCTCAGTCCAAACATAAAAATGGGCAACAGATATGAGAATCCTTGAATCAACCACATTTCTGCCTGTTTGAGTTTATAATAAAGCAAGTAAAAAATCAGGTAAATAAATAAGATATTGACCAGGATAAACTGCAGCCACTCATCGCCTAGCCCAAATATTCGCCAGATTAAATTCCCGGAGACCAACATTATAACAAAGATGAGTAATGAGCTACCGGTACCGATATAAGGCAAGATCAGGAGGAAGGCAAATATAATTAAGACAATAATCCCAATTATCAGAAAATATTGGTTATTTTGGCTTAAAGAGGCAATAAATAACAAAACGTCCATTTTAATCTTAAACGACAATTTTGATTCTTTTTAAGATATTTTTCAACCTTTTTAAGGATTACCTTATGAATTTATATTTTCTAAGCACATATTTTTTTTCTTTTTTTATAGAATTATAAAATCTTCTTTGAAAAGAAATATGAATATCTTAAAGTTCTAAAAATATTTCTTTCTTAATAAAGAAAAATAGTATTCTTCTATTTCACAAACTTCTTATATAAAAATTTTTATTATTTAAAAAAAGGGAAATTAATATTTCCATAAAGCGTAGTTAAAACTTAAAAATATATTTCAAAAATATAAAATATCAGTAAGAATTTAATAAATTATATAATGACAGTTTCAGAAAACCTAAGTAAAGCAATCTCAATAACATTTACAAGATTCCCGCAAAATTTATTAGTCCCTGATGTTGATAATATCATTTCATTTCAAGCGATTAATTACTTCAACAATAAGGAGAAGTTTAAATTTGATATTAAGGGAGAAAACCTAACTGTTATGAATTCGGATGAATTAGAAGAAGAAATTCATTTTGATCCCGGAGAAACGAAGAACTTTGATGTTAAATTAAGTCCTACTTTAAATGGATATGGAAAGCTTTCCATGAATGTAAATTGGTTAAAGCGTGTCGAATATACAGTAAAAGTAAAGAAAGTTAGGGCGCAAGTTTCAAAACGCAAATCTAAAAAAATCTTAGGAAAATATTCTATTAAATTTTCAAAGGAATCATATGAGTTCAAACCGGAAAATTTTATTCTAGAATTCTCATCTAAGGAGCTTAAGCAAGCAGAAAAACAATTGGACATGAAGAGAAAAAAATATAATGAATATTTGAATCGTAAACTAGCGTGGGAACAGAAAAAATCACAGGGGATAGTAGAGTCTGAACCAATTCCAGAAGTTTTACTGGAAGATATTGATAAAGATATGAGCCTCCTTGCGAGAGGGTATCTTTCAAATAAAGATCCTATGAAAGCATTAGAATTAGCTTTAGGAATTTCTGATGAGAATTACAAGATCAATCTATATTATAATTTAATCAGAGCGTTTGCATTTCTCGATTTAGATGGTACCATTGAAATGATTAAGAATTTAACGAAAAACGAAAAGAGGACGGAATTAATTAAATATATAGCTTTTGATCAAATTAAACTAGATCCGGAACAAGCACCTAGAATTGCATTTTTAATCGAAGATCTTTCCATAAGAGAACAACTAGTGATGGATCTAATTGGAAAAATTATCGAAATTGAACCCAATATCGCATTAAAAATTTCTCAGCTTATTACTGATGAGTTAATGAGAATTAAAATACAATTAAACCTAATTAGAATAATATATGAAAAAGAGAAACTAAAAGCAATTGAAATTTTAAAGAACATATTTAATAATTTTGAAAAATCTTCAAAGTTAAATTTGGCTGAAAATAAATATAAAAATCTGGGTTATGAATATTATAGAGATACTATAAATTTACTAGCGGAGATAGATTCGACTCAAACTGCTGATAATTTGCTTATAGGTTTTAATTTAAGGGAAGTAAAAGATAAAGTTGCAGAGGATTTATTCAATATTATTTATGAAATGGTGGATGAAACTAGAATTAAATTTGATCCATATCCCGTCTTTTCTCAGTATTATTTATTTAATACTTATGTTTCAAATATTAATGAGGATCTCAAAAATTTTTCGATAATTGGAGGAAATGTGAGCAATAATATTCTCTTAAAAGATTTTAACATCAAGGTTGTTTTATTATCTCTATTCAGTTTTAATTTTAGTATATTTCCTCTTCTTGACAGAACCTATAGTGATTTAAAATTTAATCATAATAAATCCATTGCTTATTTCATATTTCCTTCAAAGAAAAATCTCAATGAAACGGAGTTGAGGTCTTTTAAGACGACTTTAAATCAATTTGGATTGGTGTCAAATCTTAGTAATACCACAAACGAAATATTGATATTAAATTTAGATTTTATCCCCTATGTAGGGAAACCTACAATCATTTTAACCTCAGACTCAGAAATAACTGAGAAAGTAAGGGCAAAAGTTAGCAACATTCTTGGGAATAATGTTATGATAAAAATTAATGAACCATTATTTAAAGGAGGCAAAACTGAAGAGCTTTTAAGGCAAATTTTTTCGGGGAATAATTTCAAATTTGTCAATTTAATTATGTCCTACGAATTCATTAATAACTATGATATGTTTAAAACCTTTACATTGTCATTAATTTAAGTTTAATTAAAACAAAAAGTATTATTTAAGTATAATTTATGAAAGAATAAAGAGGATTTTTAAAAAAAAGAGATTATTTAAATGGCAAAAGACAAGAACAAGAAGAAAAAGGAAAAAAAGAAGAAAAAAGGCAAAAGCGGATCTAGTTCTTCTTCAAAAGCTTATGGAAAAACTAAAATATCAGCCATTACGCTTGGTAATGCAATAGATCGATCCGGGGATAATTTATTTATTGGAACAGATTATAGAGAAGTTTTTAGTTGGCAGTATGAAAGAACTTGGCCAGAAATCCTCGAAGATCTATCAAGATGGCATTATATGCCGTTCTCTCTCGGGCTTGAACTAGAATTAATTTTAGCATATAATGATGGATCTTATCCTGACGGAGCAGAAATGGTCTATATTATGAAAGAAAGTATAAAAGAAGCCATTAAATTAATGGATCAAATTCTTTACGAGGGTAGGAGTGATTTTCCTCCCGTTCCTCAATATATTGTTCAGAAAGTCTTAGCAAGACCTTATTTTCGTGAAGATAAAGAAAAAGGAGGAGTAATGGTAATACGATATAAGCTGCCTGATGGACAAGCCAACGATTACGTTGATGTAGATAGCTTTGCAAGAGATGGAAATGCAACTGCGGTTACGTATATTTTAGAGTTAGTAAGCCCTCCCTGTGAATATGTTGAAGAATTAGCATTTTGGGCTTCCACTCTCTTTCAATTAGCAAAAATTACACTACCTAAGGATGTTCATATAATTGCAAGTGGGATAAATCCTGCAGCTAAAGAGTATATGAGGGGTTTAACTCAAGCCACCCATGTTCACATTGGAGGATTTAGTAATGATACTGAAAAGGCACAGGTTTATAGTATGATACGGAATTTTATTCCCCACCTAATTGCTTTATCAGTAAATTCACCAATATTCAATAATAATCCCACAGATGTAATTAAGATAATAAATAATAGAATTACTGCTCCTAATTGTACGCGATCATTGCGCTTACATTTTAATTCTAGTATGTTATCAAGCAATGAACCTAATACGTTCATTCCCTATTTAATTAATACTGATGCTGAATCAGCAAATTATTTTCTACAAACTATACAAAAAGCAAGTTTAGAAGATGGGAGAATGCAAGATCTAACACCCTTTTCGAGACATGTGACTGTTGAATTTCGACCGATGGATGCTCAGCTATCTATATGTCGAAATATTGGGCTGGCCCTATTAGTTCAAACTCTGGCTTATAAAGCAAGAAAATTATTGCAGAGAAGTACATGGGTACCTGATGCCGGTTCGGATACAATTTCGGGGAATAGAAAAGGTGCTTATGAAAGAGGTTTAATCTCTTTATTTAGGACTTCTAACATAGATCGCGCAACTTTAGCTCAATACGATCCAGATTTTGCTGAACAATATTTAGGTCCAGAAAATCAACCAAATCGTTATATGACGCATGCTGTACAAAGATTATTTTTTTATTTAAAGCCAGAACTTATTGAACTTGATTATCTTTACACTCCCTTTCTCAAACCGATTTTAATGAGCGTTTTTGGTGAGATTTCATATGCTTTAGCACCAATGACAGAAGCAGACTATCAATTGTCATTATATGATTACAAAGTAAAAAATGGAGAAGTCCCCGATGTATTGCATGATTTAATATACTTCACCTTAGAATATAGTAAAGATCCTATAAGTCATCCTTTAACAGGAAATCTAACACTTCCAAAGGAAATGAGGGAATAAATTATGCTTACAGCAATAATAGAACAAAACGGGAGGAAATGGGTGGAGAATCTATTTGTAATTGATGCCCATTCTCATTTAGGTCAAGATGTAGATGGCGCTGCGATGATGAATCCATTAGCTCCCGGATCAGGCACATTTGATTTCTGGGGAAATGTACAGGGTAAAATTAAAGCAGAATGGGAAAAAACGGGAGAACAATCCTTTTTCACTATAATGAATGGAAAAAATACTAAAATTTCTTGGTCATTTACACCATTTCCCTTTACAGATAAATTATATAGCGCTTTAGAAAAATTGAAGCAAAGATATTCTGATTTAAAAGAAAAATCAAAATTCTATAGTTTCATAGATCAAGGAGTATGTTTTCCCTTTCAGGATGTATTTCGCGATAAACAACCAGAAGCGTTATATAGAGCAAGCAATATAAACGTCTCACGTTTTACAACTCGTTTCCCATTTTCAATGAAATTAGTAGGATATGGACGTTGTAATCCGATGGAAGGGGAAAAAGCAGTCAATGAAGTAAAATATATGAGAGAAGTATTAGGGCTACGAGGATTAAAGTTACATCCTCGTTCGGAGGGATGGATTGATAATATTTATTCTGAGTCTGCAATTAATGTATTAATTGAAGCAGCTAAATATTCCATGCCAGTTATTTTTGATACAAGAGGTAAAGGGTCTATATTAAGTATTGGTAAATTAATCAATCAAACTAGAAATATTTTAAAATCTAAATCTCCTGATTTATTACCACATTTTAAGGTAATAATAGCTCATTTTGCTCAAGGAAACATCGGAGATCATGAGGTTTACAATACAATTGTTCAGCCAAATACCTACGGGGATCTTTCTATGTTACATGGAGAAGGAGCAGGGAATTTCTTCAAGGATTTTCGAAAATGGTTTAAACAAAATAATAAAATAAATGTCGATGGTCGAGATTGGTCTGAATATCTTCTTTTTGCATCTGATTATCCATATTTTGGAGATGTTCATGCTGAGAAGTTAATGATCTATATTATAAATAAACAATTTTTCGATAATGGAGGCACAATTCAAGATACTAAAAATATTCTTGGGTTAAACCAAATTAAGGTATTACCCGAATACAATCTTCCTCAAATAAAAAATGATGCAAAAATTTTACCAAGTACAGTGATATCTAATCCTAATTTTCAGCAAAATCGCGTAACCGCTTATGATACAGCAGTGGAAGCCATAGCTAAATTAATTACAGATGGGAAAATTGATATTAAACGATTTTGTATTCAGTTTAACCAA
Source organism: Promethearchaeota archaeon (assembly GCA_048941265.1). GTDB lineage: Archaea > Asgardarchaeota > Lokiarchaeia > Sigyniarchaeales > SOKP01 > LW40-45. The sequence continues at coordinate 1,696 of JBHLNT010000203.1, read as the reverse complement.
AATTGGAGTAAATTCAGTGACGACATGTTCATAATCGCTATAAAAAATAGTACAAAGGAAGAAATACCAATATATTTTACTAATATTGTTGAAGATCAATCAATTTCCCTTATAGCTCCCTTACAACAGAATACAGAATGGAAAAAATTTGGTTATAAATATTTCAATCCAGAAGATCGCACATTTTTCGCCTCATTATTTAGACAAACGTATTTAGCAACAGATCTACCTAAGACAGTTGAAATATTATCCCATATTTTTTGATTTTAAGTTATACAAAACTTAATTTTCTTCTGTTTAATTCATCATTTTTCTTATTAAAACTCTTAATTCTTCAATACCTTGAGAAATTCATTAAAAAAGATAAAACAATTAAATATGGTTATAATTATTATAATCAATACAAAAACTAAATAGTATAATCTAATAATCTCCATGTGATAAAAAATTGAGAGGAATAATGGTTTTAGGTTTTAATGAAAATTTTGAAGCATTCATTGAGGCGCAAGTTCCAGATGATCTTTCTAAAAATCTCAATTTGAAAGCATCAGATCTTATGAATATATATACATTACATAGAATGGATAAAAATGAACCGAATTTTTTTCAAATGGAAATTAGGGAGTTTACTGTAGCTAGTTTTTTTACAGGTTTTTCCCTCAAACATTATGTAGGACAACCTGATTATGCTATTACCGTATTTTTTTCCAATGAGGAGATGACCCAAGAAGCATCTCCAATAGATTATAATTTTGAAGGGAAATTAAGGAGAATTGCCAATGAAATATTACCAAATAAAACTGAACAGAATTTTAAAGAATTACTTAAAGATTACTATTTCAAATTAGAAAATCGGCAAATAGAACCATACTGGGAAGAATATAATGAAGATGAAGTTACCAAACTCGTATCCCTTCCTAGTAATGAAATCTATGAAGAAAATATTAGTGAATCAGGTTCAAATGACTTTCAACATATGGATAATTCTCAAGTTAATGAGGATAGTAAGGATGATGACTATTATAAACTTGAAAATGAAGTATTGAAAACAGAAATTGAAAGCTTAGAAATGCTATTAAAGGAGAAAAGTGATAAAGTTACAGAGTTAACTCAAAAACAAAAAACATTGGCAAGCGTAGACACAGAAAACTGGAAATCCAAATATGAAAAACTTGAAGAATATAATCAAATTTTAACTGAAAACGTTGATAAATTCACTGAATTGAACTCAAAATATGATGAAGAGATAAAAAGACTAAAAAAAAATGAAAGTGAATTCCAGAAAAAATTGGACTCAAAAGAAACACTTATCAATGAATTAACGAGAAAACTCGAAAAAGCAGACAAGGAAATAGAAGAATATAAAAAAAGTAAGGATGACGCTATTGAATTCTATCAAATTATGGAAGTTTTAAAAAAAGAAAATAAAGAGCTAATCCAGAACAATCAAAAACTAAAAAAAGATAATGAAATACACTTGGATAGCATTTCTGATTTAAAACTTAAACTTCGAGATTTAAAAGAAAAAGTCTCTTCTGATGTAAATGCTCAAGATAACCTTTCGGAACAAATTATCGATTTGAAAAAGGAAATTAAAGTCTTAAGGCGGGAACGAGATCATTATAAAGAAATTATTAAAGAACACAATCTTCTTTAAAAATACCTTTGTAATGCTATATCTATTACTTTTTTAATA
>JBHLNT010000202.1:0-7427 GCA_048941265.1 Promethearchaeota archaeon | reverse complement strand
TTATTGTTAATATGAGGAGCGATTGTTTTGGGGTGTGTTCCTGAGTTTAGACTTTTATTCTTTTTTTAGATTTTATTTTAAAATTTCATATAATTTAGATATAAATTTACACAAATTATGAACTTGACAATAAAGTATAAATGAAATTCTGTCATATGGTATTATTTGTAAATCTATAAAGAATAATCCAATTAACAGTGTATAATTCAATTTTAAAATAGAGGTGTGAAATTGTGATTTATATGATGACAGTTTGGTACCCTTTTAATAAGGCACCTGAAGTGGCAAAAAAAGTTTTGTCCTTTCCGAAATTACCGTCCTCTATCAAAAAATGGCAGATATTTGCAACGGCAGATGGTAAAAAAGGGATCAAGGGATATAATTTAATAATGACAGAGGGCGATCAGGAAGAGGCTGCAAAATTTATTGTCAAGAGCATGCAGCCCTTTACGCGTGATATAGAGGGCTATGTATGGAAGTTGGAAACGGTAGTGGGGGTAAGGGATGCACTTGAAGTATTAGGAATGAAGCCATAGAAGGGTACAAGCAAGGTAAGGTTTTAAAGCAAAATATATTTAAATTTTTCTATTTTTTTTATATCTCTTTCTTTATTAATCTCAATTATTAGAAGATTAAAAATTTTAAATCTTTTTGACAATTTAATAATACTAATTTTATAAATTAAATTAGGTTTGATTGATATTGATAAAGAGATTAATTTTATTTGGTCCCCCAGGGGCTGGTAAAGGAACCTTTTCAGGGCAAATAAAAAAAGTCTTGCCACATATAGCACATATAAGCACTGGCGATATATTTAGAGAAAACTTAAAAAATCAAACTCCTTTAGGTCTAAAAGCTAAAGGATATATGGATAAAGGCGAACTTGTTCCCGATGATGTAGTTATTGATATGGTGCGGGATAGGCTAAATCAAGATGATGTGAAGCAGCACGGATTTTTATTGGATGGTTTCCCAAGAACCTTAGCTCAAGCTGAGGCTCTCTCAAAAATTACTGAAGTAGATTTATTGCTATTATTAGAAATTAGCAGAAAAGTAATAACCAAAAGAATTCTCGGAAGATTCGGCTGTCCTGAGTGCGGCGAAATTTACAATAAATACACGCTGCAACCAAAAGTCAAAATCGGGGAAAATAAATGGAAGTGCGATAAATGTGGAGCTGAAATAGAATTTCAGCAGAGAAGTGATGACACAGAAGAGACGCTGGAAAACCGGTTAGATGCCTACGAAAAGAATGCCAAACCTGTAATCAAATACTACAAAAAGAAAAAATTGCTGAAGAAAGTCGACGCGGAAAACACGCTGGACCTAACAGAAGACGATATTAAAAAAATAATCGGATTCTAACCTTCTTTTTTCTATTTTTTTTATTTAGAGCAAATTTATTCCATTTTAAGATAATTCTTGAAAAATATTAGATTGATAAATTTACAGAATTGTAAGATTTATAAGCAGAATTAGCCTATTTCTTATAACGAAATTCTTACACAAATTTGTATAAATTACGAAAATTAATAAGTAAAATTTAAAAAAATCTAAAATTAAAGGGTGAAATAAATAGTGAGTAATCAAGAAGGAGAAGTAATAAGAAAAATCGAACGTCGTAAACATGTGCGGCTTTCCAAGCCTCGAATCCCTCCGCTAGAAAGAGATGATTTTGTTAAAGTGAGGGTAAAAGCGTCTGAGGTTCTAAAAACGGCGATGAATAAATCAGAATGGGAAAAATTTGTAGAAGGTCTTATTGAAATGACAAAACCTTTAATTCCTTTTTTAGGGGGAAATATAGAAGATGCTCCAAAGAATCTCCCAATCATAGATGTCGATGCGACAATAGGACAATATGAAGATTTATATGTCCGACTTAATACGCTTAAGTGGCATACAGGGACTTTTACCTCGCTCTCTCAACGGGATAAGGAGATTCTTATACTTCGCATCGGATGGCTCTGCCATTCGAAATATGAATGGGGTTGGCATGCTTTTAGCGCAAAGGCAGGTGGGCACCTCTCTGATGATGAAATCAACCGTATTATGGAGGGACCAGACGCAGAGAGTTGGGATCCTTTCGATGCCACATTGCTCCATGCTGTTGACGAGCTCTATAAAGACGCCTTTATTACAGATCAAACTTGGAATGCTCTGGCTGAACGTTATAATACTCACCAACTCATGGATCTAGTCTTCACAGTTGGTTTTTATAATATGTTAGCTATGGCGCTTAACTCTTTTGGCGTTCAATTAGAAGAAGGTCATAAAATCATAGCAGAAAAGTTAGGGATTCCTAAGATAAATTGAATCTCTAAAAAGCAAAATATATTGAAATAAGTCGATGCGGAAAACACGCTGGACCTAACCGAAGAAGATATCAAGAAAATAATCGGATTATAACCTTCTTTTTTCTCTTTTTTTTATTTTGAGCAAATTTATTCCATTTTAAGAGAATTTCATGAAAAATTTAGGATGAACAAATTTACAGAAATGTAAGATTTATATTTGAACTAAACCTAATTTCTATAACGAAATTCTCATATAATATGGTTTAGATTATTATTTTTCAAATATATTTGAGAATCATATTAGAATAAGTTGAAAATGAATGTCTAAAAGTAAAGTAAGAATGAAAGTTGGAATGAAAGGTGTTTTTTATGAAGCATGTGCCTCAGAGGGACATTGCTCATTCTATTTTGGCAGGGATAGAGAAGAACCATGCAAATCCTTTCAAGTTTTTCAAATTGAAGAGGGTCATATCGGCGACATCGACATCAGTGGAGTTTTAGCTATACATGTTGCTGATTTATACTCCAATAAAGCCGCTGATCTAATGACAAAAGGAGGTGAAGGTGGGCTATATATAAGTGAAAACACTTCAGAAATGCAAAGAAAATACTTAGAGGCTTTATGGGGCCCAGGTGATGCCGCGGGACAGATCTTGAAAAAAGTGTTAGGAATCAGATATGTTGATATTAAGTTAAGCCAAGAGGGAAAGACCTACCATATCAAGATGCCCTATGGAGAGTTAAAAATATCGCTGACAACTGGAATGGACGGAAAAAATCCTCAGCGTATTGAAAATTCCCCATTTGGTGTATTTTTAAATGATATCAAAATCTGTAATACCCATTTTTGGACCTATAATGACTTCGGAAAGAATTGGCACTTTGAAAATCGGAGCGGGATTATTGCTACTTTTGGTCCAGGAGAAAGCAAAGTAAAGTTAGCCCTTTAATATTTTAAAGAAATTTAGTGCATTTAGAAAAGTAGACGCGGAAAACACGCTGACCTTGACTGATGACGAAATCGAAAAAATAATGGGATTATAACCTTCTTTTTTCTCTTTTTTTTTGTTTAGAGTAAATTTACTTCATTTTAAGTCTATTACTCCTATTTTTAAACTCAACAAAGTAAAATTGAAAAAAGAGGGTTTCAACCTTGAAAAAATAGAAGACCTGTTATATTTTATGCTGTCGGGTGAATCAGAATACAGCCCTTTAACAAGGGATATCTATGAAAATATAAAAAAAAATAAATATAAATTTTAAATTAAATTACATCTCAAATTTATTCTATGATTCTTTTAATCGTTTAGTTTGAAATTTTCATTACAGAGATTTATTTAATTTGGGTATAAGAATTTTTTATGTACTTTTCGGCATCTTTAACTATAGTTTCAATGATATTAGAAACGCTTTCTATACTGTTAATAATTCCTATACTTTGGCCTAATAATACAGCGCCATCGGTGATATTTCCCTTGTAAGCCATTTCCCCTTTTTTTAATTCATATATAGTATCTTCCATCGTCATCTTGGACTCTTCTGCCATTTTTTCTGATTTATCTGCAACAAGACCGCGTGTTAGTGAATATTTATTTTTCCAGAGCCTAATTGGACCTAAAGAACCAGTTACCATAATGGTATCTTGTGCTTTCGCAGGTGGTACAACATTCTTATAAGCTTCATGAAATTCGCTTTCTTTTGATGCGATGAATCGCGAGCCCATTGCGATCGCTCCAGCACCAATAGATAAAGCGGCTGCAAGACCTTGACCCGAGGCAAAACCTCCGCATGCTACTAATGGTATATCCGGATATTTTTGAGCAACTTGCTGCAGCAAAACGAGAGTGCTAACTTTTTCATATGATTGATGGCCTCCTCCTTCGTTTCCGGTTATAACCATGCCGTCCACTCCAGACGCCGCACATTTATCTGCCAACCAAAGAGCAGGTGCCACATGAAAATGCTTTATATTCGAGCTCTCTTTTAATTTTTGAAAAGATTTTGATTCTGGTAGCATTTTTGAGGATCCTGCACTGGTAATAGCGTAAACACATTGTTCTTTTAGTTTTGGATTGCTCATAATAAATTCCGGAATTTCTTTAACTAGCGCTGGTGCATCTGTTTGCACTCTTGAAGTTCGAATATTAAATCCGAACGGTTTATCAGTATGCTCAACAACATATTCCATGTTTTTTTTCATTATTTCAATGGGTGTCCTTCCAGCTTCATAATCAGTATATAACGCAGTGTGACTTAATACACCGAGACCACCGGCTTCTGAAACTGCAATAGTTAATTCGGTCGTGTAAAAAGGACCCATAGGCGCTGCGATTATGGGATGTTTAATCCCTAACATTTTAGTTATTTTGGTTTCAATTACCATCTAATATTACCTACAGATAAGCTTATTAAATTTATAATTTTTTGATAAAGTTTTCAAGAATCGTTTAATCATGCAATGAACAATTCTTAGGTAATTTTTAGTTAAAGAAGGTTCATTTAAAAGTATTTTTAAATTTTACACAAATATATAAATCCTATTGTTTTAATATCAGATTTTTGTATTTATTTAAGAGAAATTATTTATACAAATAAGAATAAATATGTGTAATTAATTCAATTCAAATAAATTAAGTTTTAAGAAATAGGAGGTTAAAATTTAAAATGGAATATAAAGAAATTATATTTGAGAGCTCAGATCAGATAGCAATCATTACTCTAAACAGACCGGAAAAACTTAATGCGTATACTTATCAGATGGCAATAGAGTTCTGGGATGCTATTATGAAAGTAGAAAATGACCCAAATCTTAGAGTTTTGATAATTACCGGTGCAGGGAGGGGATTTTGCGCAGGTGCAGATTTGTCGGGCGGAGCCACCACCTTTGATGGATCAAATCGACCAAAAGAATATGAAGAAAATATGCAACGTGAAAGTAGTTTGATCAAGCGGTATTTTTTACTGAAAAAACCTGTGATAGTTGCAATAAACGGACCTGCTGTTGGAGTAGGAGTAACCATGATTCTTCCATTCGATATACGAATAGCTTCCGAAAGTGCACGCATAGGAATCAATTTTAATCGACGTGGTATCGTACCTGAAATCGCATGTCCTTGGATTTTACCCCGCCTCATTGGAATCAGCAAAGCAGCCGAATTGATGTATACTGGAAGAATTCTCAATGCTAAAGAAGCTTTAGAATATGGGCTTGTGAGTCGGGTCGTACCAGATGATAAACTAATGGATACTGCCAAAGAAATAGCCAAAGAAATCTTATTGTGTGGTCCTGTATGTGTGTCTCTCACAAAAAGAATGCTCTATCAATTTCTCTCCGAAACGGATATCGATAAGGCTGAAAGAATTGATCATAAATATTATGCATGGACGGGGAAGCAACCAGAAGCAAAGGAAGGTGTAATATCGTTTATCCAAAAAAGAAACCCCAAATGGGAAACGAAAGTACCTGGTGACTTACCAGATTTTTTCCCTTTAGAGTGAAGAGAGGCAAAATTCATAAACAAATAAAAAAGAAAGTTATAATGTGCTAGAAATTCAAATGCTGAGAAAAAAGGTCCTTATTGATAAAATAGAGTATAGAAAAAGGAGGAGAGAATTTTTTAGAAAACATGGAGCTCTCCTTCAAGATCTTATGAAGCTGGGCTATGAAAATATTCAAAATCAGAAATATAGATTTTAAGTTATTTTTTTAAAACAAATTTTTTTTTTGGAAAATATAAGGTTTATAACAAGAAAGAACCTATTTCTTTTAATGAAATTTCTATTCGATAAGAAAATTAAACAATTACTTATAATGAGGTTTGTATTAAGTGCCTAAAATTAAAGTTAGTGATATAAATATTTATTATGAAATTCATGGAGATGGCTATCCCCTTGTTATGATCATGGGATTTACTGGCACAGCTAACTTTTGGTCCCCTTTCCTAATAGATGGAGTCTCAAAATTTTTTAAACTTATTATCTTTGACAACAGGGGCGCTGGTCGAACGGATAAACCTGATTATGATTATACAATCCCAATGATGGCTAATGACACCGTGGGATTGATGTCAGCTTTAAATGTTGAACGGGCACATATATTAGGTCTATCAATGGGAGGGATGATTGCCCAGGAATTAGTTCTTAATCATCCTGAGAAAGTTGATAGACTTATTCTCGCCGGAACACATTGTGGTGGATCTAGATCAATTTTTCCTCCAGTAGAGATTACTGATTTTTTAGCAGGAAAGACAACAAAGTCACCTGAAGAGTGGATAGAAAAAGAAATGCCACTCCTCTATTCTGAGGAGTTTATAAAAAATAATCCTGAATACATCGAAAAGAAAAAGAAAGGTTACCTTGAAACGCCACTTCCCGATAAGAGCCGTGAAAGGAATATTTTGGCAGCTGGACGATTTAATGCGGGCAGGAGGCTGAAAAAAATCAGTGCTTCTACTCTAGTGTTGCACGGCAAACAAGATCTTCTAATTCCCTATAAGAATGCTGAAACATTAGCCACTAATATCCCTGGAGCAAGATTAGAATTATTTGATAATCTTGGACATGATATATTTTCTCCAGAACCAGAAAGAGTGAATAAAATTATTATTGATTTTCTTAAATAACTATTCTACCGAAAAATTTTAATTTTTATTTTATTAATATTATTTTTTTCTAAGATTATTACATTTTCTAACTATTTTCCACCAAAGATCTGAGTATTTGAAATTTTTTAGAATGTAAGATTTATAATTGCAAAAAAACATATTAGTACAAACAAAGGTTTGTTATATAAACGAAATCTTAACCGACATTTTAATTTAAGAATAAAAAAGAGTGGTGAGTCTATAATCTTAGAAGAGACTGAGTTGAAAGAACAAGATCTTATTCCTAATAGGGAATATAGAAAAAGAAATATGAGATTTATAAGAAAACATGCTAATACTTTAGTCGAATATACAAGCAAGCTCGAGGAAAACAAGGTTTCATGGGGCGACTTGGTTGAGACTAATGCAGAAATATATTCTGATAATATAGCTATCAAATTTGAGGATATTACGCTGACTTATAAAGAGTTTAATGAATGGGTTAACCGTTATGCCCATTATTTTCTCTCTTTAGGCTTGAAAAAAGGGG
>JBHLNT010000201.1:0-7484 GCA_048941265.1 Promethearchaeota archaeon | reverse complement strand
TTCGCCCTCTATTAAGCTCTTGTACGAGTTTAATTCTCTCCTACTTATGTAATTTCATTCGAATTTGGATTCCTTTACTCCTTTTTCTTTACATTAAAAGGAATTAATTCACAATTTAAATGAATAATATAAAAAAGATCAAAAAGATTTGAAGTAACCAAATAATAAGTTAGAATGTCATAGAGCTTGAACCGCGAGTTAAAAAAAAAGATTAAAAAAATTTTAAAAGTTAATAATGAATTTAGTCACCCTCAGGCATCTTCAGGCCAAGTAAAGATAACGCTTCTGATCCACTCAATAACGTCTCTACCTCTAGTTTATAGCCCTCAACCTCCCCAAAAGGAAGAACTCGCTTTGATAAATCTGCAAGAGCCTCCTCAGCTTTACCAGGCTTAACTTCATAAACTGCTATAACCTTAATTCCCTCCTTGGTCATTCTAACCGCCAATGGTACAACACGTTTCGCCAAATTTCTATCTAAGGGTGTTTTACGCACTTCCAAATATGCCTTCGCAACCTCCTCAGCTTTGCCAAGGGGATACAAGCTCGTAATTAAAATATATACCATTTAAATTTCCCTCTTTATATTATATTTTAACGTTTAAAATTGGATCAATCTCCTATATACTCTTTCTTATAAAAATATTTACAAAAAAGAGAAAAAATAAAAAAAATTATCTCTATTGGAAAAATAACAGGTTCTTTACTGAGAGAAGATCATGGAAAAACAAAAATATGATATTATAATAGTAGGTGCAGGACCAGCTGGCTCATTAGCTGCTAAAAGGACCGCGGAAAAAGGGTTGAACGTCTTATTAATTGAGGAACATAAAGAAATTGGACGACCTGTGCATTGTTCAGGGTGGTTAAATGGATGTCCATTTACTGAAAAAATTATCAATAAGTTTGGAAGGGAGAAAATTATTACACCGGTTGACCGATGGCGTGTATGGACGTCTAGTGGTGAAGTTGCCTATGAAATGAAATTAGATGGAGGTTATTTTGTTGATAGGGTCGAGCTTGATAAATTTCTTGCCCAAAAAGCAGTTGAGGCGGGTTCTAAATTAAGCATTAGCACTAAAGCAATAGATATTATTAAGGAGGAGGACAAGATTCTTGGAATAGTTGCCCAAATGAAGGGGAAAACATTCAAGATTTATTCGGACATTTTAATAGGGTGTGATGGAAGTCATTCTATTCCTAATGGAGTTGCTAAGAAGTCAGGAATTTTGAAATTTGATAAAAAGAAAGAGCGACTTTATTTCCCGGGAATTCAACTTGAGTTCTTAAACATTTTGGATATGGAGCCCGGAGTTATTGAGATATTTTTCGGTTCAATTTTCGATAAGAATTTAGGAACTGCGTTTGTATCTCCATTAGAGAAAGGAAGAGGTTTAATTGGGTTTGGAACATATAAAGATTATTTAAATGTGAAACAGAATCATCCTATTTTTAAAAAAAGATTAGAAAATGCTCAAGAGTTTAGCTTAAGGGGTGGGCTATATGGAGCACTATTAGGAGAGTCCTTAAAAACTGGTTCTATGTCTGGACTAATGTTATGCGGAGATGCTGTAGGATATCACGGTATAACACCTGCGGCTATTTCTGGCTCAATGGCAGCGGATATTGCAGAAAAAGCAGTAAATCAATCAGATTTTTCCAAAGAAGTTCTAAAAGAGTATGATATTATTCGTAGAAAACATCAAATCAATAGATCCAAACTGGGAATTAACCTTCTGAATGTACCTGAGGAAATGTTGGATAAAATCTTAAAAACTGAGGGTGAAGAAATAAATAAAACTTTATTCAAAGGTTGGGATAAATTCGACTATGAGTTTTAAAGGAAATTAAAATAAAAAGATTGAAATTAAAAAGAGATTTTCAATAAATTAAAAAGGCTCCAATTAACATGGATAATCCTCCTGATATGGCACAATAAATAAAAAAAATGTAAAAGAATTCAAGGACTATATGTTCCGTAAAATGGTGACCTCTAAAAATGGATATAATTGTAACAGTTCCTATAACACATCATCGCTTACATTAATGTCTAAAATCCCCAGTTTTAAGCGAGATTTTTGTAGCAGTTTGATCAAAATCCTCTTTCTTTTTTTCGAAATATCTATTCTAAGAAATTTGATTTAAGTTTTTCGTCATAATTTAGAGATATGAAACTCATGTCATTTAAATAGAGTACACAAAAGTTAAAATATAAATTTATCTTAAAAGACTATTATGAAAATTATTCCTCCTTTGGATAAATTCTCAATTAAAGAATGGTGTATGCTAATAAGCAGCATATTTAGTATATTTCTTTTAATGCAATATCATTTCCTTTTTGAATTTTTAATACTCATGAAAAGAGAACTTCCTTATGTTTTTATTATTTATCATTTAATCGGGATACCAATTGGAACTATATTTGCTTTAAAGTTAATTTATAAAGAATTGAATCATTTCGCAAGTTATCTTATTTCCAATGCTAGTATAGTCTTCTTTTTTATTTGTCTTATAATTATTGAACAACCATGGTTCGTGCCAATTGGATTATTTGGAGCAGGTTTTAGTATTGGAATAGTCCTTGGTTTATTATATAGGCAATTTTATCCTGTATTTAAAGAAGCAAGATTCGGAGCGCGTTATTTTAGTACAGCCTTCATGTTCGTTGCATTTCTTATAATAATTGAAGCTTTGATTGATATCAACAGCAATTCTTTGTTAGGAATAATTTTTTTTATCTTAGTATATCTTCTAATCTTTATATTTAGTATGTTGGGTAAAGAAACTATTTCTAAGTTACCCATTCAAGAATCTCTTAATATTTCTGCTTATCTAAAAGAAAAGAAAGGCATATCTAAAGTTGTTTTCGCTTTTTTTGCTGGTTTTTTATGGGTTAATATTTATTATGTTACTATATTATTCTTAGAAAAAAATGATCTAGACGCAAAGTTAAACATATTTGTTATTATTTTTTGTATTTCAATAATACTTTCTTCCTTTCCAGGAGGTCTAATAGCAGATATGATAGGGAGAAGGGTAACTGTTTTAATTGGTTTAATTTTTCAAGCTCTTGCTTTTTTAATTCTCTCATTTTATAGCCAAAATGAATTTGTTTTGCTCTACATTTCTCCCTTACTCTTAGGCGCTGGTTTAAGCTTAAGTCTCACAACTAGTTATTTAATTTATGGAGAGCTCTCCGAATATCAGTATTTAAGAGATAATGGATCACTTTTTTTGGCTTTTATGATGTGTGGAAGTGTAACTGGGGTTATTATAGCAGAAATTATGAGACCGCTCTTTTTAGTGGAGCCTACCTATTTAACAGTAGTTTTATTTTTTGTATTTATATTGGCTGCTATTGTAATAATTCAGATGAGAGAAACACTTCCAACCAGAGCAGTATTGAAATGGGAGAGACCAACTGAAAAAATCTCCGAAGAGGATGTGCAATTATATAAGGAACAAAAAATTTGTTTAATATGCAAAGGACATGTAGGAGGATTTACATTTACATTTATTTGTCCGAAATGTGATGTTCTTTATTGCGAAAAGTGTGCCCGAGCATTAGCTAATCTCGAGAATAAATGTTGGGTATGTGGTCATCCAATTGATGAATCAAAGCACGTTAAACATCAAAAAAAAAGGGAAGAAGATTTAGAAATTAAGAAGAAAACTGATAAGAAGTTGAAAAGTTAATTTTAAAGATTAACGTATTGTAGAGGCTGGTTAAAAAAAAGATAAAAAATCTTTTATGGAGCCCCAAATTTCCTGCCCAATTAATTGATTTCATCCAATTTTTATGCGCTGAGTACAGGTATTCATTTTTATAGTACCTCTTTCTTAATTAAACGCCTCAAGTATCATATATTCTTTAATTTGAAGTTTAAGGAAAGAATAATCCTCCACATGCAGAGATTTGGTTTTCTCTTGGCATCTTTTTTGAGAGATTGTTGAGAATATAAAATATCCAAAATTAAAATGAAAAGCTGATATATGACCTTAAGAGTTATTTTTCAATTTTCCCCTTATAAAAAATTCAATAAGTTGTAGAGGCTCCAATTAACATGGATAATCCTCCTGATATGGCACAATAAATAAAAAAAATGTAAAAGAATTCAAGGACTATATGTTCCGTAAAATGGTGACCTCCAAAAATGGATATAATTATAACTGCCCCTATAGCACAGGCAATTAAATCTAAGAGGTAAGCACTATAAAAACCATTTTGAAAATCTCCCTCAATAGAAAATACTTCGATAAGAGAAAGAATGAAGATTATGATGATAAATGTCATTCCAATTCCATTAAAGATAAGTATGGAAGCAAAAAGATTATATTTATCAGTGATTACAGAGGATAAAAAACATCCAAATCCTATTATGCCGAAAGTAATCCAAATTGTAGCTATTATCCAATCATTTAACTTTTCAGGTTTATTTTCACTCATAATAGCTCTACGTTAGGTTTTAGGTCTTATAAAAAATTTGGATTATGTAGATTATCTTAATATCAACATGATAATTCTGACATAAAATTGTTTAGGATGAATAAAATATTTCATTTTACTTTTAGATTTATTGGTTCATTTTTCTGGAAATTTTAAAGTACATCCAATTTCTTTGAAGGAGATATTTCTCACCATTTAGAAGCCTCAAAAACCTATTATTCTAAGTAGTGCTTAAGTATCTGAATCTTTTAGATGTACTGGAATGTATTGAGATACTTGAGATTTACACGTTTGGCTTAAGTCGCATGCAATTCATTCTTAATGAAAATTATGCGGCGGAGCCTACATGGGAAATTATCATTCACATAACTACCTTATTAGAAGTCATGATAAGGAAATATCCGATGATTTTTGGCAATTACCCGGAAGTTGTGTGGAAAAAATATATAAAAATAGGGAAGGCTCTGGAAAGCGGCTATTGGCATTTTGTCTTTCAACTCTGTTGGACATTCGTATAAAGAGGAGTCTTGCAAATTAAAAGTGTGGTATTGGATCTGCTTTATTATGCGGATCGTTAGGTATAATTATTTATTTAAAAAATGAATTAGAATTCATAAGAGCTTAAATAGATGAAATTTTTATAATAATAATATTTCAACATGGGTGATAAAATGGAGAATAAAAAATGGATATTTTTATGTATTTTGGGAGGATCCTTAATGATCATCGGCTCAGTAGTAGGGAATCCAACAATTTTCATGTTTATATATGGAGTTGCTGCTGAGCATGTTGGACCGAAAACACAAAGCGTTCTTACGGTTATTTTGAATATTTTCACTTATATAGCCTTTGGGGGAGGAATCTCAGTTATAGGGGGATCTACCTTAGTTATGATGCATCGATATAAAATTGGTAAACTTACTATTTGGATTGGGGCAGGAATGGGTATGATAGGGTTACTGATTTTTTTAATTTTGCAAGGTATAGAAGGCACTTTAATCTCGATGCTTAGATTAGAAATAACAACTTTAATGAGTTTGAATGGCGGATTTGGATTTGCGGGAGTTATTCTTGTTGTTTTCTCTCGATTTAAAATGAAAAAATCAAAACAAAGTAAAAAAACCAAATACGAACCCCAAACCTATTAATATAATGTTAAAGAATCATTAAGAGAAGAGATCTTAAATTGATTGCCAAAGATGCAGTACATTAATCGGGATCCCACTTCACACGCCAATGAAGATCATCCTCAGCAAATATTTCAAAACCCAGATCATGACACATACTCATACCTTGCTTATCTTCTTTAAACATACAGGTCAAAACAGGTTTCTTTTCTTTTTTGGCTCGTTTTAAGGCAATTTTAATAAGGGATTCATCAATACCTTTATTTTGAAACTCAGGTAAGAGATATAAATATACAATAAACATATTTTTTCTGCGGACAATTAAAGATTGCGCTCCAATTGGTAGATTTGCATGCTCGATTATGGATACGTGTTTAGGTTTAAAATAATTTTCATAATGATACTTTTGATGCTCTTCGTCGAATTGCTCCATGAGTTTAGGATAATTCTGAAAGTTAACCTTCTCTAAGTGCATCATGAACTCCTTATCTGCCATTGTAGCCGGACGGAGTTGATATTCGAAGGTCATTTTTCTTCTATTTCAAGATATTATATATTATTTGATAAGTTCAACTTCAAAAAGAGTTCCATCTTTATTTAAGGTAGATTGTTTATTGGGTATAGATCCTCGTACGACCGCATCAGAATAGAAATTACTCATATCGTAGGATTTAAGCGAAACCATAACAGGAGTTCTTTTGTTATTAGCAACTGCGAAAAAATAGTGCCCTATATTCATAAGATGATTACATGTTTGCCGCGCACCTCCCAGCTTGATCTCAACAATTTCGGGATTTTTTCTTTTTGCAGCAGCATCGTTGATTTGTTCATTATTAAATTCATCCTTTTTAATGGGAAGTAAGCCCATTTTTTCCATTACATTCTTAAGAAGTTCAGATGATTTTATGAGAGTAGTAAACCCTGTTATCTGAAATTGGTCAAAAATACGTCTTTTGACTTGGGATTGAATAGTGCTCATCTTAATACCTAGCTTATTACAGATGGCACTAACCGACACATCTTTATCTTTAAAGGAGCAGAGCACTGAAATTGAGGTAACTAATCCAGCAATTACTTCGTCCTTCGTATTTTTAATGCTGCCCCATAAGCGAAACAAGATTTTTTTAGACTGAAAATAAAACTCCATACCTAACTTAAAATGTTCGGCGATTTCCATGATCTTTTGTAATACATAGGTTTTTCGATCTCTCTCAATATATTCTGGGAAAAAATTTAAAATTTGAAGTTTAAATGCATTGAAGTCTTTTTTAGAGATTTTAGACACTTCCAATAATTCATCCTCATTAATAGAAATATTATCGAATTTGCATACAAAATAAATGGTCAGGGGTACTAATTTTTCGGGGGTGCGATATTTGGTTCCCGGTCTAATCGCAGATCGAATCTTGATGAACTTATAATAAACTAATTGCTTTAATGATGGAGGTAAATTTAAGCCCATAAAAATCCGAGAAATTTCGATCTTTGCGTGTGTTAAGAGTTCTTTCTCATTAGATTCAATCGAATGAAGTTTTTGTAAGTGGGTTAATTTTTTAGAATGAGCGTGAGCAAGCCTTTCTCTTACGTTTCCTATATGTGTTGTACCCATTTTGGCATAATGTTGAATATCTGAGAAATATGGTCTATTAAATATGATTTTTTTCCCCTCTAAAACCAATCCACAGCACCCACATACATAACCTTCCCTTGTTTCAATGACATCTTTAGAGTTACAGGAATCGCAAATTAATTCGGTAAAATTTTGCTTGTTAATCTTTACAGTCGTTTTTTTTGAGCGATCAGATTTAGGAGTATTTATCATTTTATGATAATCTTTATCAGTAGCCATCTTCTTTTTATCACCTAATAATAAAGTTACTTTTTTCTTATAATCTAATTTAATAATGATC
>JBHLNT010000033.1:0-32820 GCA_048941265.1 Promethearchaeota archaeon | reverse complement strand
TAATTTACACCATCTCCATGGTCTAGACCTATAATATAATTATCTAAATAACGCAATTCCTTATATTGAAATATAATTGTTCCATTTTCATAGAAAATAACTTCAAAGGACCCAACTAAATTACTATTTTTATGACTCACATTATAAAATTCTATTATTAGATATCTATTAGGAATAGTTCCAGAGAAATTGTAAAAGACATCCCCATTTAAACTCGGATCCAAATCAACACTTAATAGGGAAACACAATCAATATTTTGTTGCTCCAAACTAGGAATGGGATCACAGAGTTTTTCAGCATCTGATAAATCAGAGAAAGTCATCCAGCCATTTGAACTAACATATATTGTACTATAATCTTTCTCGTAAAAAGGAAAACTCCATGAAGAAAATGAAATGGGCTCGGATTCATCATCTCCATTAGATATATCATTTAATCGAGTACCAGTTTGATTAATTTCAATCCAAGAAAAAAGGGCGTCTGAATCCATTTCATATCCCCCTCCATTTTCAGAAGAAATTTCTAAACCTTTAGTAATATACTTTAGTTCAGATACAGATTTATTATTGATCTTATAACGATCTAAAGAAGGATTTATAAAAACAAGTAATGAGACAATTAATATGGAAAATATTATCAGCTTTTTTTTAATTAAAATCACGTTTAGGGTTTTTTTCCAAATTATAATTTTATTTTTCTTTTAACAAACCAATTATGATGTTTTATTCTTCAAATTTTATGGTTTGATTAAGTACCTCCATATTATGTGAAGATATAACAGTATTTTCATGCAATCTTTTTAATTCGTGAAAAGTTATCACGATTTTTTCAACTTGATTTCTGAATTCAAATAGCTCACAATAAGCATCTAAATTATTTTCGGTCATTTTTTCTCCATTTAAATTTTTCATCTATTTCTTATTTAAATGCATCTATAAAATATTTGAATGATTAGTTCTTCATAATCTTAATTTAATCTAGCAGTTTGATAGAAATAAAAAATTAGGATAATATGCCATTAGCGTAATCATGAGAACTTATTTAAATTAAATTATTTTGATAATATATATTTTCTGAGTCACTTTTTATTAATTGATGAATAAGTTATTTAATTATTAATATTTTGGAAAAGAGTTTATATATTTAGAGGAATATTGGAGAAATCGGATTCAGAATTTGAATAACTTAACAATTTTGAGAGAGTATTATTAATAAAAAGTTATTATTAAGGGAAAATAAAATATTTTGTTTAATAAATAGTCAAATTAAATTAATAGACCTATTTTTTAAAGATTGCCTCTCTTAAATAGAAGATTTTTAATTTTTATGAGTATTGATGGTGCTTGTGTAGTTTGGTATCCATCTTCTCATGAAGCAACTCTGAAAGTACTTGAATTGAGATAAGCAAAAATTTTAAAACCAGATGTAATTTTGAAGCACTAAAAAAAAATTACTGAAATGATTTTAAGAGCTTAGAAGTTAGGTATATACTTCTTTACCGTGTTTAAGAAATGTTCCATTTCGATATTCTTCAAAAGCAATTCTTAACTCCTCTTCAGTATTCATAACTATTGGACCACGCCACGCCACTGGCTCTCGTATCGGTTTGCCCGAAACTAATAGAAATCGCACTCCTTCTTCAGTAGTGCTAATAAGGATTTCATCTCCTTCTCGATAAATTACCAAATTTTCATTTGATATAATCTGCTTTTTTTCATCATCAAAATAACCTTTCCCCTCAACTACATAAGCAAATGCATTATGGCCTCTTGGTATGGAATGCCGAAATTTCGAATTTGGTTTTATTGTAACATCTAAATACTCTGGTTCAGTAATTATGTCTTGAACAGGGCCTTTTGTTCCCTGAACTTCCCCAGAGATGATTTTGACTTTTACATCTCCTCCGTTCAATTCAACCTCAGGGATTTCATCTTTTTTTATACCCCTATAGCGAGGATCCATCATCTTATGAGAGGATGGAAGATTTGCCCATAACTGAAAACCCCACAGCAAAGTATCGTCCATATTGTGCCTCGGGAGCTCTTGGTGTATAATTCCGTTTCCGGCAGTCATCCACTGAACATCTCCTGATTCAATCACCCCACCATTACCCATGCTGTCTCCATGTTCAACTTTTCCATGGAGCATATAGGTTATTGTCTCGATGCCACGATGTGGATGCCAAGGAAATCCTGCCATATAATGATCTGGGTTGTCGGAGTGAAAATCATCTAAAAGCAAAAAAGGGTCTAGCCAAGGGTCTTCATAACCGAATGCTCTTTTCAAGTGTACTCCAGCACCTTCGAGGGTTGGCCTACTTTTTAAAGTTAACCGTACTTTTCGAATGTCATTCATATTTTATCACTCATTCATAAATTAATGAAATTTAGTTTAGCAAGAAATAGGAAATTCAACAGAATTATATAAGTTGGTTTTATGAATTATAGAAAAATATAGATCAAATTCTTTTTATGACAGAAGTTTTTTCATATCAATTTATAAAAATTAAAAATTTTAATAGTAAGTACCCATCTTAAGATTTTAAATCTTTAAGCCATTTTTTATCTTCCTTTAGCCTCTCATATTCTCTAATATCTCCAAAATCGCCTCTAAAGTCTCTTTGATCCATTTTTAATATACGCACTTGCCAATTTCTTTCATTTAATCCAGTACTTAATGCATCAGGTATTTCGATTTCACCTCTTTTAGAGGGTTGAAGAGTGTTAAGCACTTCAAAAATTTCCCTCGAGAATATAAAAATGCCACTATTATTAAGGTTTGTATAAGGGGCACCTCTAGGAGGTTTTTCAACAATATCTATACAATAATTTCCGTTACACGTGATATTGGCGCCTTTATAGGGATTATCAGTATAATTAGTTACGAGAATGAAATCTTGACGTTCATTTTTAAATGTATTACAGACTTCTTTGTATATCCTATCTGGTACTAAAATATCCCCCCAGGTTAAAAAAAAATGAGATTCTTTTATTAAACTCTCACACAATATTAACGCTCCACCAGTACCATTCATTATTTTTTGTTCAATATACTCAATAGTTACTCCCATTTTCTCGCCATTTTTAAAGTAATCTATAATTTGTTCTTTACGATATCCTACAACAATAATAATATCTTTAAATCCCGCTGAATTAACTCCATTTATAATATATTCCAATAAAGGTTTGCCATGGATGGGAATCATAGTTTTCTGGTAGGTCTCTGTATAAGGTTTCAATCGTTTTCCATAACCCGCACATAAAATTATGGCTTTCAATAGATCTCAACTCCGTTGCTTGTTTTTATTAGATATGCTTCTCCGCCTGCTTGTTCTATTGCCTCTTTTATGGATTTCTCATTTTCAGGGAATAGTGCAAACATTGTTCCCCCAAAACCAGAACCATTTATTTTAGCACCAAAAGCCCCTGCATCTAGACAATTTTTAATCATAGTATTAATTTTTTTTGTTGAGATTCCAACATTTTTATCTAATTGGGTGTGGTGTTTATTTAATAGATTTCCTAACTGTTTATAAAATAAATTCCATTTTTTGGATTCTTTTGTTTGTCCTTGTAAAAGATTCTTATTATCTACAAGCAGTTTTTTAGCTTGTAAAGTAATATCCCGATTTTTTATATTTCCTATTATTACTTGTTGAGAATATTTATCTAAGTTGGGTAAATAAGGTGTAATTTCATTAAGCGGAGTCTTATACCTATCAAAGTTTGGATATATTTCCTTAAGGACTTTAAAACCTTCAAGCGCAGTATTTTTAACTCTCATTAAATCTTGAACAGTGTCTTTTTTTTCCAAAGAATTGCCTAAAACAAACCCATCTAATTTAATGTCAACTTTTAAAACATTCTGCTTATTTTGCAGATGTAGATATATAAGATTTCCATAAATTGCGGTAAAGAAGTCCATCTTTCCACCAGCTTCATTAAATTCTTTAACTTCTGTATTATATCCTTCAAGAGCTAATTGATCCTTATTTAATGAATTTTTTGATATTAAATTTAAAAATGAAAGCCAACCCATAACTAACGCGGAAGAACTAGAAACTCCTGCGCCTATTGGAATGTCCCCTGTTATTTTAATTTTATACCCTTTATTGAAAACAATTCCTTTTCTTAATAATTGGTTGTAGCCACTTCTTATATAATCTCTATTCGATTTATATTCTAATTCTTTATTAATTAGTGGAATTTCTATAATTTCATCAATATCGGGCAAATATATCTTAAAATACGGATCTTTTATTTTTTTAGCTTCAAGATAAATGTATTTCGAGATAGCCATGGCGATAATTGGGTAATTTAGATAATCCTGATGCTCTCCGAAAAGACAAATGCGTCCTGGAGATCTAATTTTTATCATCGTACTCTAGATCTTATAATATTTACATATTATAGCTTTTTTTTTTCTTAATATCATAAGTAATTATGATTCTATAGATATTGTTTTTTCTTTGGGTTTCTAAGATTTAAATTTAAATATATTTTAAAACTATGATAAAGGATTTAGTTATCATAAAGGATGGTGTTCCATTACTTGCTAAGAATCTCTCAAATTCTCAAAAGGGAATTTTTACTAAAGATAATGACCTTATTATGTTATCAGGCTTCTTTTCTGCGTTAAATTCTTTTTCAGACCAATTTGAAGAGTTAGGTTCAATCAAAGAACTAAAATTATCTAAAAATAACTTAAAATTATCATTCTTGAATGATACAAATGTTCAAAATTTAGTGTATTTGGCTACATTCGATAATACTTCCAATAGTGGAGATGTTAGGAGTTTCTTAAAGAATGTCTCAAAGGGCTTTGTAAATAGATTTGGAATCGACCAAATAAAAAAATGGGCGGGGAGAAGGGAGATGTTTGAAACCTTTGAGGATGTTATCGATAATTTTTTAGAAAATGATGAGGACGCGGGTGAGGAAATACAAATTTATAATCCTCCTAAAGAACTCTCAAATTCTAAAAATCTGGAAAACGTTCCAGATTATTTTAATTATGTCCCTCAATTTAAAACTTCTAAAAACATAAATCCAGAGCATTATTTAACTGGTGAAACCTCTTGCATAGTATTTAATAAAATAAATGGTAAAAAATCGATATCACAAATCGCAGAAGAGTTAAAAATGGATGAAGAGAGAGTTTATGCGATAAGCAAGAATTTAATTAAATTTGGATTTATATCATTATCTTAATGAATATTTTCTACGTTATATTGGATAGAAATATCATAAGAAAAAAATAAGTTTAAATTACAAAATTTTGTAGTAGTATTAAAGAATTATTATATAATTTTAAATATTCAAGGAAATTAAGGGTTAAGGTGCAATAAGTAATAACAATTGCGATAGAATCTAATTCGATTGATTTATTAATAGATAAATTAAAAGATGCAACGGGAATTAAGTTTGAATACTATCAAAGGAAATTCCTCGAAAGAAGAATTCATTTTAGAGTTAAAAATTTAGATATAAATTCGTATCAAGAATATATTAATTATCTCGCATCTAATCCAAATGAGATCAACCATTTTCTTGATAAATTCACTATAAACTATACATATTTTTTTAGAAATTACGAAGTTTTTGAAAGATTTGAAGAATTTATAAGACAATATGTGTCAGATCTCAAAAGACCAATCCGCATATGGTCTGCTCCTTGTGCTTCTGGAGAGGAACCCTATTCGATTGCTATATTATTTAATAAATTGAAATCTAAAATTATAAATTTTCCTGATTACGAGATTGTGGCATCTGATATTGATAAAACAGCTTTAAAAATTGCTAGAGCCGGGGTGTATGGTGAATATTCTATTCATGAGGTTCCTAAAAATTATTTGGAGACTCATTTTACTAAACTAGATACTCAACTAGGCCCTAAATTTAAAATTAGTAATGAAATAAAAAATAAGGTTGAATTTTTTGAAGAGGATATTATCAGAGGGCATAAGACTAATACAAAATATGATGTAATATTTTGTAGAAACCTTCTAATTTACATAAATGGCGAATCGAAAGAAAAACTATTAAGAACTTTAGAAAATCATTTAGTGCAGGGGGGACTCCTAATTTTAGGAAAGACAGAGATGTTAGTTAATGTACAGAGTAACTTCAAATCAATTGATACTAATAACCATTTTTATGTGAAAAACAAGTTAAATCAAAAGATTAAAATTAGTCAAAAATCCCAAAAACCCACCAAAATACAGATTAATAAAAAGGAAATTAAACATAAAGTAGAGAAAAAGGTAATCAAACGAGAAAATTCGAGGAAAAGTGCGTCTCCACCTTCACAAGAAAGAAGGATGAAGATTAAACAAACAGAACCAATTAAAAACATTAAAGTCGAAACAGAAACCCAAATAGATTCCCGTAAAAAGATATTAGACCAACGTGAACTTCAAATTATCAGACGATTAAATCAAATTGAGTTACGAGAGAAACAATTAAATGAGAGAGAATCAAAAATTAAACAAAAAGAAGCACAGTTAGGGCAAAGAGAAGTCTTAGTAGGGTTAAGAGAAAAACAGATTGAAGATCTGTTAGAGCAAATTGAGGTAAAAGAAAAAGATATAAAGAAAACAAAAAGCCATCTAAAAACACCTACTAAGCAACAAAGATTAAAAAATAAATCTTTAGCGCCAAAATCAGAACCAGTCGATTTATCTATTATGGAAGATCCTGATAGAATAATCCATCCAAATATTAAAGGGGAATTAAATTTACCGGTTGGTCATTATGCCCTAATTAATTCTCATGATGATGGGAATAAATCTTCAAAATTCTCAATTTATGGGCTGGGTTCTGGAATAGCATTAATTCTTCAAGATAAAGTTCATAAGGTTTATGCGATGTCCCATATGATACTTCCAAAATCGCCGGTTGTAAAAAATGATACTACATTATTCCCTCATAGATATATAGATACTTCTGTATCTTTACTGCTGGATACAATTTTATATAATGGCGCTAATAAAGATAATCTTGAAGCGATTATAGTTGGAGGAGCTAACAATATTTATGAACAAGGAGGAGATTTTCAAGATAATATTGATGCAATTAAAAAAGAACTTTTTTCCCACCATATTAACATTGAAAAAGAGTACTTAGGCGGCATTTCTGAACGATCCATTGTGTATGATACAAAAGAGAGCGCTTTATGGCTGAAAAAAAAGTGGGAAGACGGATATCGAAAAGTATAGAATTTGGGAATACAAAAATTCTATTTATGCTTTCTTCTCTCGTGCTGTTTTTTTCTTTTTTGTTCTTTTTCTTGAATCTCTTCTTCCAACTGCATTAATCTTCCTGCATCTTTACCTTGTAATTTAAATTGTCCAAAAACCTTGCTTTCTTCTTTTTCACCTGATTTTGATATTTTTTCAAAAGTTAATTCGATGGGAGCATCTTGATTTAATGCTAAATTGATAAAATTAATAAAACCAATATGTTTTCTTGGCGCAATATTAAACTTAATGTTTATTTCTTTTCCTTTCTTTGTTTTAGATTTTAAGACTAAACGTAATTTCAACGATTTTCAATCTCATTATTGTAGGTCAGTATTGATTATTAATTTAAAACATTTATGATAAAAAAATCTATTTATCAATAAATGGTTATTCAAAGAATCTTTTTTTATAGAAATAATATAGATTCCGTTTACAGGTTGATGATATTGATTAATTAATATTAATTAATAATTCATTATTTTCAAGATTGAAAATATTTATTAGATGAATTGGTTAAAAATCAATCATTAATTACATTTGAAATTATGTGAGAAATAAAAATATTATAAATTAATATCATGTTTTACTATTTAAACATCTCATCTTCGATTTCTTTATAAACTATAAAATGCCATCAAAACTTCGTTTAAGGTATATTTTTCGACCCCTTGTTAATTTAATTGCAAAAGTATTAAGTAAAATTGGAATTACACCAAATTTAGCAACAATTCTTATGCTTTTTAGTGCAATTTTAAGTTTTATTGCATTAGTTTTTTTTTTTAACCTTTTGATTTTCGGGATATTTGTGTTTATTACCGGTATTATGGACGGATGTGATGGCGCTATTGCTCGATTAACTAACAAGTCAAGTGCTTTTGGAGGTTTTTTTGATTCTGTAATGGATAGGATTTCAGAATTCGTTATTTTCTTAGCTTTATTAATATTTTCGTGGAATGAATTTCTATGGAATTTAATTGATATGAAATTAATTATATTTATTACATTCTTAGCCACATTAATGACGAGTTATGTGAGAGCGAGAGCAGAAAATTTTTTTAAAGGAGAATTTAATAAACGGGAGTTTGATTTAGGATTAATGGCCCGATCAGAGCGTTTATTTTATATTTTCATTACTTCAATAATAGCTTTTTGTATAAATGCATTTTATAACGAATTTCTATTTCTTTTCATGTGTTTAGTACTCGGAACAGCCTTTTTTAGATTTTTCAAGATTAATAATATAATTAAAAAGAAACAAAATAAGAAATAAGACATTTTTAGTGTTTAATTAATTCAATAATTAATTTATCTCCATCTTTTAAGTTAAGAAAATCCCTTAGGTAAGGTTCCGCTAAGATTTCCACAATATTTTCGTGGTGATGTGTCCTCTCAATATCTAAAATAGCCGCATCAATTTTATGTTCTCTATCATCTAATAAGGAAATTTTGCACCCATAACATTTTACTTCTCCATAAGTACGCTCTGAATTTTCATCTTTAAATCCATCAATAATGATTGGCATTCGAGTCTCAAGATTTTCTCTCAATAGTGCTTTATTTAATTCACTTAATTTTAAATTTAGTGTACCTTTAAACGGTTTAAATCCTAATTTTTCCTTAAATTGCTCATAATATCCTTTAATTGCAACATAATATCCACCTTCTTTCATACCTTCAGATACAATACCAACTATCAAGATATTTTCAAGGATATGCTTTAATTCTTTATAAACTTTAAGCATTGCATCTGCTCCTTGCTTCGGTATCATAATTATCTGGGTTTTTCCTTCAATTCTTCGTTTAATCCACCCTAATTTCTCTAAATCTTGTATTCTTCGTGAGGCCGTCTGTTGGCTTACTCCCATTATATCCCCCAACTCCGCACTACTTATATAAATAGCCTTTTGATTTCCAATTTGCTGACAAAGATGATAGAGCGCGAACCAATTTGCATAATTTTCGGGACTAATTTTAAATTCTTCTGACATACTATTACTTTTTTATAATTGATTCTTTTTCTTTTGTTCAATAATTTTATTCTTAATTAAACTTGACGAGTGTAGTTCAAATTTATCATAATATGTTTCTAATCTTTTTACTTCTATATGATTCATTCCTTTCATCTCAAGTGCATTTTGAAGTTTTTCAACACTAAATTTTTGATCAGGTCCTAACAATATAATATCGGGGTTAATTTCTTGAACAGTTTTTAGGGTATCATTATCATGTCTTCCTAATTTGGCATCTTTTACATTTTTTATATTTTTTATCAATTCTAATCTCTGTTCTTCTGGAACAATGGGGGCAATTCCGGAATATGTTTCTCGATTTTTATCTGTGGCTACGACTACATAAACATCTCCTAGTTTAGCTGCTTCATTTATTAAAAATATATGACCTGGATGTAAAATATCAAAGGTACCAGCAATCATTACTTTTTTCTTATTTTTCTTCATCTTTTCCTCAAACTTTTAATATTTTAATCAATAATTTTAAAGGAGAGTCCTATGAATACAGGGCCTCTAATGTCAATTTTTTTTTGTTTGGAATGAATATATTCTAATATAATATCATCCACTTCAATATTTATTTCAGATGCTCTATAGCACATTTTTACTCTATGATCATACGTTGATTTGTTCTGATCGAGCATAATTTCAATAGTATATGCCATTTCTGATGCAATTCCTTCAAGATAAGTTTTGCCAGTATCTATCCCATCATCCAAAATTTCTCCAGAAGCAAGTCCTAACACATTACCATCTTTTATCCATATTTTATTCAATGCTGCTGGTCCTAAAAGTTTCACATTTTTATCTTTTTCCCAGATATAGACCTCTATATTTTTGTCTTTGATTGTTCCTTGCCAAACTTTGATCTCTTTGGGTGAATTTTCATCTTTATGTTTAATGGCTGTTTTAACAATAGCATCCTTAATTTCAGTTCCCTTCTCTGTGAGGGGTATTTTTTTATATTTAATGCCTTTACAAATTTCATCATCTGTAAAAGAGATATCTTCGTAAAAATATGGATATACAAGCTTTCTAATATCTTCATTTTCAGTTTTTATCATGCAAATTCTTTCTACTCCAAAACCGATGTTAAAAACAGGATATTGTATTCCATATTGAGCAAGACTGACAGGACTATAAAAACCTCCATCGCCTATCTCAATCCATTCTTTAGTTTTTGGATGTTCTACGAATATCTCAAATTCCATCTGAGGTGCATAATATTTTGAAGTTGCTTTTTTGATTTCTGCTCTGCTGTTTTTAAATCCTAATTGCTCGCAAATCAATGAAGATATACTGTGACAATCTTGTAATGAAATTTCCTTAGCCATGATTACTAAAGATAATGTATTTGAATCATACAGGTGCGTAGCGTCAATTTTTTGCTCCCTTCTAAATTTAGTACATATTGAGAAGCATTGAAGGGGGAGCCTCATCTTCTTTTTTAACTCTGCTAACACTTTAAACCATAAAGCCGTGGTATGGCTTCTTAAAGTTGTTTTAGTAGGGATAGGTTTTAATGTTTTTAACTCAGGAAAAACTTTATCAATTATTTCTGAAGCTTGACTCTCCGAAATTAATAATTCTTCAGTTAAGAATTCAAGCATATCATCTGCCTCAATATCACCTGTTTTATACATACGAAAGATACTTTTTAAGGCATCCATAGGATTAACGGCATTAGGTGCGATATCTTTTACTTTATCAATTCGATCTTTTGAAATTCCAATGTCGGGGCGGGGTAATCCAGCTAAGTAAAACAATCTATCAAGTATTAAGACCGCCTCGGGCCCGTATTGTTTATATACCTCCTCTTCTTCAACAAACATCGGCAAAATGACTTCTTCGAAACCTAAAGCAATCATTTTTTTTCTGGCATCAGAGATGAAATCATTAACAGGATGAGATTTGCCTTTATTTTGAAGGTTAAAATAATTTCCACTTGCTTTTAAAAGTATTTTAGTTTCTAACCATGCCTTTTCATAATTACGCTTTGCTTGTCTTTTAATATTTTCAGTATCGAAGGGCATTCTTAAACCTTATAAAATTATTTTTTCTTTGGATCATTATCTTGCACATTACTCTCTATACATTCTCTTAAGCTATTCATTTGAAGAGAAATTGAGATATCTCCTCTAGTTTTTTCAATAATATTTCTTGCCTGATCAGTTTTATGTCTTAAATCTTGCGTAATTCCTGAGGGGTAATCTAAAGAAAACAAATAGGTATAAATTTCATCCATACTTTCTAAAATATCATTAAGATTGTCAATTTGAGAATTTCTTATATTATCTAAAACATATCTACGTAATTCTCCAACTACATCTGCTAAACCTAATGCATAGTTTAAAGGATTAATTTTTAATACTTTCGACATTGGTAAATCTTTCTTCATGATAATGGAAAAAAATGAAACGGCCTCAGCATATTCTTGTTCAGGAGTTTTCAAATACTTGAAAAAAACTCCGATATTTTTATTAACCAATGATACCAGCTTTTCATGAATTACTTTTACATTATCAATTTTTTCTTGATATAGGTTAAATTCTCTCCTGTGGATATGCTTGATTGCAACACTACAATCCCGAATTATTTGCCGAGAAAGTTTTAAAATCTCTTCTCTATCTTGATCTAATTTATCTAATGCTTCAATTAATTCCGAAAAAATATTATTTAGATTCATACTCACTATGCTTTGAAAAATGCGATAAAAATTTTAGTAATGATTAATTTTGATTTTAAATATAATTAATTATCATAGTTCTAAAAATATTTAGAATTTTTTAGTAGAAATAGTATAGAAATATAAAGATTATAGATTATTATGAAGATTTTACTAATACATTCAGATGGTGTTGAAGTTGTTAAGCATAAACCAGCTACAAGTGAACCTCAAGAATTTCCCGAAAATGTCATTAAAATGGAGGGTTTGGTTCTAGTAGCATATGTATCTGTTGAGGATCAAGATACATATGATACCGATATTATCGCGAATCAAGGAGCACAAGTGGTTGAAGACGCAATCATCCAAATTACGAGTTTTCCTGAAAAAATTCGAGAGAAAAATGAAGAAATAAGAGAATATAATAAAAATATTGAGAATGGTAAAATTAAGGGAAAGTCTCGAAACATTATAGAATTAATTAAGGATAGAGATATGTATCGTGTTGATAAGGTTTTAGTATATCCTTGGGCGCATTTGAGCAAATTCTTAAGTCATGAGTCCAATGCTATGGAAGTTTGTCCTAAAATTGCAAAATTATTGGAAGAAAAAGGAATCGAGGCAAAATTTTCTCCGTTTGGATGGTACAAATCTTTTAAAATCAATTGTATTGGTCATGAAGTTGCGGAAATGTATCGAGATGTTAAGTTAGCCATTAAACCTGAGGAGCAAATCAAAAATTCCATATTTAAAGTGGTGACTACCGCAGGGAAGGAGATTGATTTAAAATTTGATAAACAAGGGAAAGCTTTACCCTTAAAAGATATTAAAGACATAGACTTTAATTTGTTCCTAAAGTCTGAACTGGGTTCTAGGATAGTAGATAAAGCAATTGAACCAGCCCACATAAAAGTTATGCAGGAATTTGAGCTAGTTGATTTCGATGAAAATACGGATAAAGGCAATTTTCGATGGTATACGAAAGGGGTAATCATGAAAAATTTAATAAAAAATTTCATTGAAGATAGATTAATAGATTATGGGGCAATTCTTATTGATACTCCAATAATGTATACTGTAAAAAATAAAAAGTTAACTGCTCAAACAGCTCGATTCCCGGCAAGGAGTTATTGGGTTGAATCTGGGAGTGATAGATATTTATTGAGATATGCTTCTGATTTCTTATTATTTGATTTATTTAGTAGCATGAATTTAAAACCTCAATATTTACCGTTAAGAGCATATGAATATGAACAATATGATTTTCGTAGAGAACAAGAAGGCGAATTATCAGGTATAAGGCGATTGCGGGGATTTATCATGCCAGACATGCACACTCTCTGCAAGGATTTAGAATCTTCTATTACTGAATTTAAACTTCAATATGAGTTAATAAAGAATCTGGAACAAGATTTAGGAATCATAAGTTATGCTATATTTAGAGCAACTACAGATTTTTATGAAGATAATAAAGATTGGATTATTGAATTAATTAAATCTGAAGAAAAACCTGCCTTAATTGAATTATGGGAAGATAGATATTATTATTATATATTAAAATTTGAAAGAAATGTCCTTTCAGCGGAAAATAAGAGCGCAACTTTAGCAACGAACCAAATAGATGTAGAAAGTTCTTTAGAATTTATGGAAGATTTTGAGGGGAAAAAGAGGCAAAAATACAATATCCATTTTACTGATGTAGATGGTCAAATAAAATATCCTATTATTCTTCATAATTCACCTACAGGGGGATTAGAGAGAGTGTTATGGGGATTAATTGAAACTGCTGTAAGAAATAAGGATACAATTGTTCCCGGTTTTAAAACATGGATAGCCCCTATTCAAGCGAGATTGCTTACCGTAGGTGATAAACAAAATGAGTATGCTCAAAAGATCTTAAATATTCTAAATAAGGAAGGTTATCGTGCTGATTTCGATGATAGAGAAGAAACATTAGGAAAAAAAATAAGACAAGCAGAAATCGATTGGGTTCCATACATCGTTATTTTAGGAAAAAAAGAAGAAGAAAATGAAACTGTTTCTATTCGAAAGAGACTCATAGGAAAACCTTTTGGACCAAAAAAAAGGACTTCTGAGCAATTCAATAATATTCAACTTGAAGAATTCTTAGAAATGCTTAAAGAAGATACAAGAGGATTTCCAAAACATAAGCTTCCTATCCCATTTAGGAAGTTTTCTACTAAAGTATCATTCCGTAAATAAGTGTTTACTATCGAGATTTATGACGATTAAAGCTATAATTTTTGATTTAGGCGGTGTAATTGTAGAGTTAGATTTTTCAAATTTTTATAATAGAATTATAACGCTATCCCCATTAAATAAACCACAAACTCCAATTATGTTAGAATTTTTCAGACAATCAGATATCTACCATCAAGGAAATATGAGTGACGATGAATTTTACCAGCTTGCCTGTGAATTATTGCAAGTCTGCGCTTTAAATCAAAATGAATTTTTTGATGCGTTTAATAGCATAATTTCAGGATTTAATCAAGAAATCATAGAAATATTAAAAAAGTTGAAAAATAGTAATGCATATAAACTAATTGCTTTATCAAACGTAAACGCAAGTCATTGGGATTATTTATTACAGCAAAAATGGGAATTTATTGAATATTTTGATGAATTAATACTTTCCCATGAAGTACACATGACAAAACCTGAAAGAAGGATTTTCGAGTTTGCAATCAAAAAAGCGGGATGCAAACCAAAAGAAATTTTATTAATCGATGATGGTGTTAATAATGTGGTATCTGCTAAGCAGGTAGGGATAAAGGGAATTCATTTTACGACTGTGGAAAATTTAATTGAAGAATTAGGAAATTTAGGAATAAATATTAACTAAAAGAAAATTTAGAATAATAAAATCTTTATTAACAAAAAAAAATTAGATTTGAATCATCAATTATTCAATTAAAACACTCTCGAGACATGCTTTTGCAATTTTTTTAAATGCCAGCTCTACATTGTCTCCTGTTTTTGCTGACGTCTCTAAATATTCACCGCCTAACCTTTTGGCTAAATCTTCTGCCTCTGCTTGATCAACTTGACGTGTCAAATCTGATTTATTGCCTAAAATTATCATGGGGATAGATTTTTTCACCGTTTTTTTAATAGAACTGACCCAACCAGGTAATTTAAGTAAGGAAGGTAAATTATCGAGAGCAAAAACACCAAGTGCCGCATTACTCCCTTTAAAATAGATTGTTCTAAGCTTTGCGAACTGAGCTTGACCCCCAATATCCCACAGTAATAATCTAAGATTTATATCATCAATTTTTACATCTTTAATGAGAAAATTTGTCCCAATTGTCTTAATTAAATTTTCCTCAAATCTATCCTGAACATAACGGATTAAGAGTGAGGTTTTACCAACACCACCCGCGCCATAAATACAAATCTTAAATTTATAACTTTCCTCTATATCAGAGATCGTGAAAACCTCATTAATTTATTTCAAATTGATATTGATTTTCTTTTTCTTTTAATATTTGATCTATTTCATTCTATATAATAATTGGCTAGAAATTATTTTAAAGGTTATTTAAAAAAATAAAGTTATTCAAAAAATTTATTCTACTTTGCTAAAATTAATAATAATGGTTTGTGTATTATCCTTCATTTTGTTGTTGTTGGTCTTTTTTTCTAAGCTCTTTAGTTTTTTCCTTTATCTTTTTAGTTTCCTTTGTAATAAAATCTTCTGTTTTTTTTATTTCTTTAGTTATAAATACTTCAGTTTTTTTAATCTCTTTTGTAATAAATTCTTCAGTCTTTACAACTTCTTCTTTTACTTTCTCTCCAGTTTTTTGTCCAACTCTTCCGATTTGTATCATGAACCACTCAGGTGACCCGAATCCATTCCCATATTCGTTCCAGATATACATTAAAAATCCAAGAAATCCAATATAGGCCACAACGATGAAAGGCATGTATATGATACTAAATTGCCCTACGAAAATCGGAAGAAATATAAAGTGGATTAAAAAAAGACTCAATGAAACTTTTCCGTAATATATTACCATACTAGTGAATTGGTTGTCCTTCTTTTTGATGTCAATGAGATAAAAACAGATAGCAATAATTATTAAAGCAGCACCCATATTATAGAACATATTTCCGATTGTACCCCTTATTAAGAATGCAGGCATTCCGGGGAATTTATAATAATCTTGTTGATTCATAATTGTATATAATCTTAAGTGTGGATACTCTGATTCTGGTAATGTTTTAGGAGTATATAATTGCCAACCTGTTATTAATCCAATAACTAAAAGAATGACCCCCCATAGCATAAACTGTTGAAATAGATGCCAATATGCTTCTTCGGTTCCCTTGATCATCGTTTCATAAAGAATTTCACCGAATATGGTTGAAATAAAACATATCGCTAACCATGGTAGAAGAGTTAATTCTGGAGTTGGTGAAGTAATGATAAAGTGTAAAATAAATATTAATAGACTTGAGTTTTGTTCAACATATAGATACATTCGTAACGATGGCGAGATCAAAATAATTGCTACGCCAATTAACGCTCGGAGCAATTTCTTTAATTTAAGTGCATAATACGATGCTATTTGAGAAAAGCCTATGAACATTAAGATATTCCATCCCCAAAGATTCATAGGAAATGGGATATCAGGGCGTACAACGCTTAAACCGACGATGTTAAATAATACTCCTATAGCCATAATGGAAATTCCTCGTGAAAAAATACGAGCTCGAATAACCTTTTCCGGTAATTTTCCCTTTTTTCGCCTAATGCTAAATATAACACTTAATGCGGAAAGAAACACGAAGAGCG
Source organism: Promethearchaeota archaeon (assembly GCA_048941265.1). GTDB lineage: Archaea > Asgardarchaeota > Lokiarchaeia > Sigyniarchaeales > SOKP01 > LW40-45. The sequence continues at coordinate 16,083 of JBHLNT010000033.1, read as the reverse complement.
ACGGACCTAAAATATCAAGCACGGAATAAACCATCCCATTTAGAAAAATCCAATCCTTATCGAACCAAAAAAGTGTAGAATGGCATATAATTATAAAGATCATGGCAAATCCTTTCACGAAATCGATGGATTCAATCCTTTGAGGGCTAGCATAATCCCGCATATCTTCGAGGGGGATCTCTTCTTTTAAATAACTAATGAGATCTTCTGGATCGGTTTCCTTTTCTATTATATTTTCTGATGACATTTATATTAATAATAAATCGTTTTGCTTTATTTAGTTTTAAAAAAAATTAATATTTACTAAATTTATTTTATAATTGATTGATTTAAAATTTCAATTAGTCACAATTAATATTAATTAGATGTTCACTAATATATATATTTTAGATTATTAGAATTTTACAAAAATAGCAAAAACATGACTCCAATAAATTATAAAGAGAAATCATTGAATTTTCTTGATTTCAGATTAGTAGGCTTAGTTGGATCTATATTATTAATCGTTTCCGAGTTTTTACCATGGTTTTCCGAATATTCTTTATTTGATGTATATATTTTATATACAAATACAGCAGTAGAGGAATCATTTATATTTTTATTTCCAATCATCAGTGGTGTCATTTGCTTAATAGCAAGTCTTTTAGTTTTATCTAATCTAGAATACAAAATCAATTCAGTGATTATTACTCTTATTGGTTTAGGGTTTCTTAGCCTTTTTTTAGTGGATTTTATACCAGGGGAATTATTGTATCTTTCAAAAGCGGGAATAGGATTTTATTTGTGTATTGCGGGATTTATGATAATGATTGTAAATATCATTTTAATATTAATAGCAAAAGAATAGTTAAGGAAGGTAATTAACTATTAATAAGTTCAATAAGGAAAAAACGTCAGAAGCAGATAATAGTCATGATGTTGAATCTAGTTTTTATTATGCGTTAAGCCATGAAATTCGCAGAAAGATTATCCAAATTATCGGAGATAATGAATTTTCCTCTTTTACCCACCTAAAAAAAACGTTAAAAGTGAGTACTGGTACAATATACCACCATCTAGACTCTTTATCTCAACTAATCGTACAAGGAAAAAACAAGAAATATTATCTTACAGATTTAGGACTTCATGCATATAATTCTCTAAAGGAAAATATAGAAATAATGGAATCATCAAAATTTTCTAAAGGAGAATATAACTCTCCTCTTTTAAAATTCTTATTTGCATTAACACCTATAAAGTTTATTTCATTTGAGGAAAAGGATAAACCATATAATGTAATCATCTCAATCGTAATATTAATATTGGGTACAATATTATGCGGTTTAAATGGATTTTATTCATTTTTGTTGTTTTTTATAAAGACTCCAGAAGACATTTATCAATTATCGCTTATTTCTCATGTAATTTTTGCCGTCATGTTTATAATAAACTTTTTTGTATATTTTCTACTTGTAGAAATTTCTTGTCGACTATTCTATAGAAAAAAGGAAAATACCCTTAACTTCTTTCTTTCTTTTCCTATTATTTTATATCCAATGGTAATATATTTATTAATTCATTTTATTTTGCTATCTACAGAATTGATTCAAATAGCTATTATTAATTTTATAGATACAGTATTGTTGATTTTTTTTCAAATTTTATCATTATGGCTCTTAACTTATAATTTAAAAGAAAGTAAAGGTTTGAAAATTGAAAGAGGGTTAATTATCGCCCTGCTGCTTCATTATGGTAGCTTTACTATCGTTTTGTTCTTATCTATTTAATTACTCTGAACTCAAATTTTTTTTTGAGAATATCATTAATTTTAGCTAATCGCTTTCGAGAGGAGTTACTATCTTTCTCTTTCGTAGCTATAAAGCTAGAAAAATGGATTTTATTACTTTTATTTGATTTTTTAAATGAAATAGGAGGCGTAATAAATTCAGGTATGTCAATTAACAATTTAGGAACTATTTGATCTATAATTTCATTAATCGTCTTATCTCCCATGTATTCTAATTCTAACCTTTTAAAAATAGAATGATGTTGAAACTCATAATTCATATAATCCATAGAATTAGAGTAATTATTGAAAAGTAACTCAACAGGATTAAACTTTAAAATATTCCTAATTCCGATATAGGAGGTCGTCAATCTTGGGTTTATTTCAATAAATGCCAGAGAATTCTGATTTTTTATAAAATCTATTCCAAAAAAGCTATTGAACATTGATAGATCTAGTGTCTCAAGAACTTTTATTATATTCTTTATCATATGCGTATAATTTTCTATTGGAGTGGATCCACCAAAATATTCCGAATCTCCTCTTGAATTCTTAATATTAATATCTTGATAATTTATACTTAAAATTTTAGGAGGAATGTAAGCTTGCTTAGTTTTGAATGGGATTCCTACTAATGAAACACTTAAATCTTCTCCTTTAATATATTCTTGAACGATAAATTTTCTATTCAGATCAATATTATTGGCTTTTGAATCATTAAAAAAATTGTAAATTTGATTTTTTTTTTCGAAATGATATATGGACTCAGCTCCAACACCATCAAATGGCTTTATAACTATTGGAGATTTAAATTCTTTAAGTTTTTGAGTAATAAAGTCCACATCCAAACCATTTTTTAATGGAATTTGATAAGTTTTTGGAGTTTTAATATTAATTTTTCTAAAAAAATCATAAGTTTTAATTTTTGACGATCCTAACTCAATTCCTTTTAAACATATACTCAGAAGCTTTTTTTTTTCTTCTTGTACTATTTTCGTCAAATCATATAATATATCTGTAAATTCAGGCGCAATAATAAAAGCATAATCACAATCTCTTAATACTTTTTTAAATATAGTAATATAATTATCATCATTTTTTATACATTGTAAAGAATCAGCTTCTAAATAGGGTATTAAGAAGTTTATTCTCTCATCTAATAGGGTGGTAATTTCAAAATCCATTGCTTTAAAATCTGCTATAATCGTTCTTAACATACTATATCCTTCGCAAAAGAGCGAAGAGGGAATTTCAACCTGATTAAAACCACCACCAGAGACAAATTCAAAAATAAAAATCCTATTTTCACTCATGTTTAATAAATACTTTTATAAAAGAATATTTATAGGTTATTTGAAAACTAAAAAAAATAAAACTTCTAAAGATTTTAAAACCATTTTTTATTACAGTTACTAACTCAAATTTAATAAAAAAAAGTGTTGATTTTATGTCGTTTTTTGCTGATGAGGTAATGCAGAGAATTAGATTCCTTCATTACTCAATTAAAAAAGTCGAAGAAGCTTTAGAAAAAGAAGAAGAGGATTACTCTTTAGATGACCTTAATCTAGTATTAGAATATACTATGATTCTAAACATAAATTATAAAAACGAGAGTCATAAAAAAATCCTAAAGGAATTGGATATCACACCCTCTTTTTATGATCATATAGAAAATAGAGAAATTGATATCAGTGACCTTATGTTTGAATGTGCTCGGGCATTATGGGTTTTAGCAAGAGCATACTATCATCTTTCAGAAAATTATGAAGAAGAAGAAGATTGGGAAGACTCCATTATCGCTATGGTTGAATGTAGTAAAATTTATAAAACAGCTGCTTATTTTAGTGCCGCTACAGTCTATCAAAATGACAAGGGTACTGTATTAGCTTCTGAAGAATTAGAATTAAATTCAGAGGAGGGAAGAGTTTGGGCACAGAGTATAGCAGCAACATGGGAAGAGCATAAGAATAATATATATTTTGCTTCAAAATTATATTCGGGCCTTTCTCTTCTTTCAAAAAGAATTTTCTACCTTAGAAAGCATGGAGAAAAGAAACGTCAAAAGATTAGAGCTCAATTTCATTATGATATGGGCAGAGCATGTCATTTAAAGGCTATAGCTTCATTAGAATCCTCCATAGCATCTATTAATCAGGATAAAGTAAAAAAATTAAAACAAAAAGCTCAGTTTTACTATATGAAAGGTAGAGATATTTGGGAAGGTATGCTCGACAATTTAAAAGACCTTGATATAGAAGAAAAGGAAAGTATCGAAAATAATATTTCTGTTGTAAACGAAAATATTAAAGAAATTAACGAGGATGTTTTGGATTACGAGGAAATAAAAAAGATTCAGGATCCTGAGCCAATAATTATTATACCTGAAAACTTGGCACCATTTGTACCTAAGAGTACCGTCTATCTGACTAAATTCATCCCAAAAGATCTGAATATTAAACGATTCAAGAACTTTCAACGGAAGAAATTAGACAAGAAAATCCCCTATAGCAAAAAGGAAAAGCTTCTCGACAAAAAAGCAGGTATAATAAGAACGATTAATGAGCTGAAGGTTTTAAAGGAAAATAAGGAGATCGATCTTGAGAAATTTGCAAATCTTATGGAAAAATATTCCACAAAACTAGAAATGATTGATACTGCTATCGAAAAATTATCAAAATCATAGCTCTAATCCGATTGTTTAGGATGGAGTCTCTCTCTTTTTATATACATCCTACGATTTTTGTCTAATTCAAGTTTCCTTTGAGAATCTTCTAAAAATACTAAATCGTAGACTTCTTTCAAAACCACTGCAAGAAGACTTAATTCCAATAGCATAATTGAAATAATCATCATATTCTGCAGACTATGAAGTTCTCGAAATAACAATGAGCCCATTAAAAAAAAATGGAACATATAAAATAAAGTAATGATCCCTATTCTTTTGCCAAATTTGATTATGTGTTTATCTTCTAATTTAAAGATTTTTTCTAAACTTAAAGCTTCAAAAAAGTAATACACACTAAAGATTATGTTAATCGCATTTAAAATTATTATAAAATTTTGATCTTCAATTTCTAAATTGATATAAGGTCTCAGAAGAATTGATCCAATCATAAATGTGAGTGAAAATATAAATATTAATAAAGCTAAAGAGAGTAAACCTTCTCGAAAGTCCTTAAAATCCATCTTGAAAGAAATTCATTTATTTCTACATTCTATAATATTTTTTCATAAGTTTGTTTATTTTTTTAAAAAACAATTTCATGACTCTAAAGATATAAAAAATTCTAAAAATAAAAAATCTTTAAGAAAATTACATATATAATATTTATTATCTCAATCAACCGAAAAATGATAATATAGCCATAAAAAAATAATGAAAAAAATCTTAAATCAGTTAAATTTTGTTTTAACACCTAAAAGGGTAAGTTTCACAGTACTTTTACTAAATATATCAAGTATTGCATTTAGTATTCCTTTTTTAATCGTACAAAGTTATAACATTTTATGGGATATATTTGGATTTATTCTACTTTCAACTTGGTTTGCTAATTTATTATTAGTTCATATGAGCTCGCGAAATATTAATAGAAAAACGAAAATAGGAAATATAATTAATTTATTAAGCTATTTTTATTTGTTATTCTCAATTTTAGCAATGTATATAATCATAAGGGCTAATAATCAAATTACCGCAACCTACTCAAATAACATCAATGATTTAGGAAGGTGGTATGGATGGATTTATACAGCTATCTATGGCCTATTATCACTTGGAGTACTAGTGTCGGTATTAAATATTAAAAATTTAAGCATGAATCAAGTAAAAATTCAAATTTTAACCAATAGATCTAAAAAGATTTTAATTTTAAAGAAGTTATTAAAAAAGTTAATTGCTTTATTCTGTTATATTAGCATAGCAACGGGAATTTTATTTGCATTTATTATGATTTTAGGGTCGGTGATTGGTCTCCAACCTCCCGAATATTATAATGACAGAATGTTATATGTTATTGCACTTAATTGGGTTATCGGAGTAATTGGAATGTTTATAGCAATTTTTGGATTAGCGTATGCTTTTGTATTTCTTTCAGCGGCAATTTTAAATTTAAAAGTAATAGATAAAAGAAAAAATCCTAAGCGATATTATTCAATAGGAATGACTGGCGTTATTCTTGCAATTATATTTATGTTACCTTTATGTTTAACCCCATATTATGTATACACTGCGGAACAAAACTTTACGAACGCATTTGGGGAGAATTGGAGAAAAAATATTCCTAAAAGTATAGAAGAGAAATATTTTTTAAAAACTCCTTTTTCCATCCCATACTATTTTTTCGGATCGCAACCAAAATCATGTAAGATAGAGAAAGATATTACTTTCTATAGAGACGGAGATTTTAAGCTAAAATTTGATGCTTATATGCCTAGAGAAGATAACGATGATTTACCGGGAGATCATAGTGTTTTGATTTGGATTCACGGCGGTGGATGGGTATCTGGAGATAAGGGAGGTTATCGTATTGAATTTAATAAATATTTTGCTGCCCAAGGTTATGTAGTATTTGATATTGAATATGGATTATTTGATTCAGGACGAAGAACAAATCCGAGATTTTTTTTAGATACACCCGAACATGTAAAAGGAGATTTCAACATAACAGATATGGTAAAACATATAGGGATTTTCATAGAATACTTGATCAATCATTACAAGGAATATAATGCTAATATTAACAAAATATTTATTAGTGGAGGATCAGCAGGAGGTCATTTGGCTTGTGTATCTGCTCTCGCAATACAGAGCGGAGATTATGAGGATATTTTTCCATCAAATGTTACAGGAAAAGTTAAAGGATTCATACCATATTATCCGGGCAATAGACTACCTGAACTTTCGAATCTTGATGGAAAAAAGAAATTCATAGATCCTGCTAAACTTGTAGAAAAGGATAGTCCCCCCTGCCTAATTTTCCAAGGATCGAATGACGGTTTAACCAATCCTAGTATCGCTCAAGACTTTAAGGATGCCTATACGGAAAAAAAAAATCAAAAATGTGCGATATTATGGGCACCTTTAGGAGGACATGCTGCTGATATATATTTTAATGGATATTATAATATGGTTTTCCTCTATTATATGGAACGTTTTCTATATCTATGTGTAAATGATGCTATTTAAATAAAAATAAAAGAATTTTTAAAATTATAAGGCATCACTAATGATCTATTTAAATTTGGCATTTTTTACAAGTTTATATAGGTAATAGCAAGGTTATTTTATCTCTTTGAAATTTAAAATAATGGAAACGTATTAAAATTAATAAAATTTGATTAAATTATGACAAGGGAACAATTATTATTATTAGAAGAAATTTCTGATAAACTTTCTGAATTGCTTTATATAAATGGGATTATCGCAACAGAATTGATAAAAATAACAGAGAATACGGCAACCATTCGTCGGGGAGAAGAATTTTTAAAAAAAACTTCTTGTCCCTCTGAACATTATGAATTAAACAAAAATATAATAAGTATTTTAAGAAAATACACAAAAACACCTGAAAATTTAGCAGGCTTGGAAATACACGTTTTAAAACATATCGAATAATCCGCCCGAATTAATAAAATGTCAGAAAATTTTGATAAGTTTGTAAAAAAACTTCAAAAAGAAATAATCAAAAAAGATATTGAGGATCATAATGAGAAAATTGTAAATTTATTTCATAATCCTCAAAATTGGGGAAAACCTCCGAAGAAAGATATAACGGTGTCTGAGGAATATAGAGGAGGGCCTAGAAATTATTTCTTAGGATTATATTTAAAAATAGAGGATGATGTAATTGCTAAAGCAAATTTTATAACAGATGGTTGTGGCGTTATGGTAGCTACTGCGAGTCAAACTACATTATTAATTGAAGGTAGATCTTTAGAATTTGCAGAGAGTTTAAAACCAGAAAATCTGGATGAGGCATTAGCGGGAATACCTAATAATGAAAAACATTGTGCCGAATTAGCCATAAGAACATTAAAATGTGCAATTCAAAAATATAAAAAATAATGAAACCTAATTACAATTCATAATGGAAGATCTTCATATCGAAAATATTGATATTCCTATCAAATCTGATAATATCAATCTTAAAGGCTCTATTTATTATTCATTAAATACTCCTTCAAAAGGAATATGGATTGTAAATTTGGCTGGTATGATGGATCACAGAGAAAGTTATTTTGTAAAATTATATACTGAAAAGTTTGCTAAAGCAGGATATTATGTTTTATCATATGATTATCGGGGGCATGGAGAGACTGCAAAACAGACAGGTAAAAATGTACTAAAGATGATATCGGAAATATTTTCTGATTTTAATGAAGTTATAGCTTGGATTATAGAGAATCAATCTCATAGACTGCTAGATGAGAAAATTGCGCTATTTGGAAGGAGTTGGGGAGGAGCAATAATTTTGACGCGAGGTTTTATGGATCAGAGAGCTAAAGTTCTTATATCGCTCTGTGCTCGATATGATTATCATACTGTAGGATCTATTAAATTTCCCGAAGATATTGTAGAAAAAGTCAGTCCTAGATATTTTTTGAGAAAAGATCCTAAGAATAATGAAAGAATTTTAATAGCACATTGTCGTGATGATCCACGAATACCCTTTCACAATTTTGAGTCTATAAAGGAACAACTTGGGTTATCAGAGGAAAATGTTATTGTATTTGATACCGGAGGCCATTCTTTTAAGGACCATAGAGACGAAATTTTTGAGAAATCTATTGAATTTTTAAAAAAACATATATAGAGAATCAAAAAATTAAGCATATTTTTTAATAAATTTTAAAGAAAGAATATATTTTTTCATCATGGAAAATATTCAAATCGAAAATGTTGACATTCCGATAAAATCAGATAATGTCACTCTTAAGGGATCCATATATTTTACGTCTCATACGCCTAATAAGGCTCCATGGATAATTACATTAGCAGCTTTTGGGGGTCATAGAAAAACTAAATTTATTAATTCTTACAATGAAAATTTCGCTAAAGTGGGATATTATATTTTATCTTATGATTACCGTGGCCACGGAGAAACTGCAAAGGAGACAGGGGAACTATTTTCTAAAAGAGGATATCAAATGTATCCAAAAATTTATTCAGATATCAACGAAGTAATTAGTTGGATTTTAGAAGAGCAATCTAAAAGACTGTTGGATAAAAAAATTGCATTATTAGGGAGAAGTTTAGGGGCCGCCATTATTTTAACACATGGATTTATAGATCATAGAGCAAAAATCTTGATCGCTTTATCTGGGCGTTATGACTATGAAATCCACAGAATAAAATTCTCTAAAGAGATCATAAAAAAAATTAGTCCAAAATATTTTTTGAACAAAAATCCCTTAAATAATCAACGAATTTTAATTGCTCATTGTCGAGATGACGATATTGTCCCGTTTGAAAATTTTATTCATATTAAAGAACATCTCGGATTAAATGATGAGAATTCATTAGCCTTTGAAGAGGGGGGACATTCATTTAGAGGGCATCGCGATGAGATTTTTGAGCATTCACTAGAATTTTTAAAAAAATTATAAAAAAGAGAGTAATAAATAATATATCAAAATATTAAAAAGTGAAAAGATAATGAATAAAATCCTAATTGTAGGACCCGCTTCCCAAATTCTCGGAGTAAAAATTGCTAATGAATTGGGAATAGAAAGTTTTAACACTGAATTCAAGACTTTCCCGGATGGAGAAAACTATTTACGTATTGATATTGAAGATGAAACAAAAATAGCAGAAAAAGATGTGATTATCGTTCAGTCCACAGGTCCGAGTTCCAGTGGAAACCAAAACAACAGATTATTCGAACTTTTCATGATGATTGATGCTGTAAAGCGGATGGGAGCTGCAAAAATTATCGTAATTATACCTTATCTCGCTTATGCCCGGCAAGATAAAATTTTTAGACCAGGGGAATGTGTATTTGCTAATGTAATTTTGAGTATAATTGACTCTATGAGAATAGATGAGCTATATGTATGTGATGTGCATGCTCCTAAGGTTTTGCAAGATTTAATATGTAATAAAGTAGTAAATATTGACACTATGAGAATGTTGGCGGATTATATTAAATCTTTAGGTGCTAAAGATATAGTCGTTGTTGCTCCTGATAAAGGTGCTGTGGAAAGATCGAAAGCATTTGCTAAATATTTTGGAGAGGAAGTGCCAGTGGATTTTTTTGATAAAAAAAGAGATGTGAAAACGGGTGAGATAACAATGTCAGGCAAATTAAGTCTTAAGGAAAAAGATGTCGTAATTTCAGATGATATTATCGCAACTGGAGGAACTATGGCTACAGCAATAAAGCTTTCTAAAGAGAGTGGGGCTCGTAAGGTTTATGCGGTTGCTTCACACGCTCTTCTATTACAAAATGCTAAATATCGCATATTAAAAGCGGGAGCAGATGAAATTATCGGTACTGATTCCATAGACAATGAAGTTGCAAAAGTCTCTTTAGCAAAACCAATCGCAGATTATTTAAGATAAACACGTTGTTTTCAATAGGTTTGGAGTATTTCTAAGACAATATTCCTTGTTTTCTTTTTTAGTTCTTCTACAGTTGAATCATTTTGAATTTTATAATTTGCCTTATTTACCACTTCTTTGAGTCCAAAACCGATCTCTCTTTGATCCCTCTGTTTTATCTCATTAATGGTTTTTGAATCATCACTCCGAGCTCTATCATAAAGCCTTTTAATTCTCTCCTGATCATTTAATTCTATGGCTATTAACGGAAATTTCCATTCTCTACGAAATTCATTTACTTCATAAAATGATCTGATTCCATCTACTATAATTATCTCATCATCTAAATTTTTAATTAATTCAATACATTTTTTAGCAATTATAGCAGATCCTCCCTTTTTTCTTAATTCTTTAGCAATTTTACCTAAATTTTTTCCGGAAGGTTCAATATTTCTATTTTTTGCCTCATCTCTAATAACATCTCCCATTGTTATTATTTTCCCTAGCTCAGCTATTGCTTCTATTGCTGTAGATTTCCCAGAACCAGGTAAACCACAAAAACCTATAACTTTCATCGTTTTTTAGATATGAATTTTAAATATACTTAATATATTGAAACCAGATTTTTAAAATCTACACTCTATATTATAAAGAAAAAATTAGATAATAAAATTAAAGCAAGTTTAAATATTTTGAAATCAAAATAACCTTATAGATTATAGCAAACTTTTATAACAATAAAAACATGTAACTTAATGTAAAACTTCTTTTATTTCAAATACAATTTAATCTTATGATTTTTCATGGATAATAACGTTTTTTATATCAAAAATAGAAGAGAGAAAGAGAAAATTATTAAAGACGTAATTTTTGCTTTTTCTGGCGGTCAAAAATCCCTTCTAATTAAAGGTGAAGGAGATGAAATATCGACTGCTGTAGAAATTGCCGAAATTCTAAAAAGTAGACTGTATCCTGGAATAGAAATAGGAAATGTCTCTTTAGGGAGTCGTCCATTTTTTGTACGTAGAAAAAGAGGGAGTAATTATAACAAATATAATAATCGGAATAAAAAAGATTTAGTTTCACAGATTGAGATTACGCTCAAAACCAAGACGTTAATGTGATTTATGACATCAGCTAATTTTAAGCATTTAGGACCATTATTGGGAGAATCCCGAACACCAGCGGTTTGTGAGATTTGCGGAAGCTATATTTTTAAACAAATCTACCATGACGAAAATTCAGGTAATAAACAAAAAATTGTATTCGTCTGTAAGAATTGTTTAAATAATAACAAGTAGTGAGTTCCAGTTCTCATTAAAAGCAATAATTATTAGTTTTTACGATAGTTCATAATTTGCTTCAGCTGTTTTCTTTTATCTTCAAGGAATTTATTCCAATCGAAAGCTAAGATAAAGAACATTATAGTAAGTGTAACCAAAAGCATGATTGCTTCAGTAATTACTGTTGATTCATCATTTACTTCAATGCCCGAGGCGGCAAATCCTAAAATAATTAGTATGGGAAGCAACACGTAAAATGTGGTAGTAATTGTTTTTCCAGCCCAACCTGCGATAATTAATTTTGGTATACTAATTTTCTTTTCTGACATTCCTAAGGCTATCCAAAGAGGATCATCAGGAATAGGAAGAGCCGCGGCAATAAAGACATATAGATACATTCTATTTGGATGCTCTATTATTAATTTTCCAAAACCTTCAATATTGTAAAGAACTTTTGATTTTTTATCTGATTTTTCGACTATAATTTTTGTTCCGCGACCTAATATAAAGCTCGTGATTTCACCTAAAGCTGCACCAAGGCCGCCAGCAATCGCGATGCCCATAATTTCAAGCCAGAATTGACCATTCATTAAAATTTCGCTTAATATTAGCCCTTGATTTGTAAATCTTAAATATATTGAATTAGATAGGCTGAACAGCACAAAAGGGAACGGAACAGGAAAACCAATTGAAGCAGATCCTATGAAACATATTATTAGGGCAAATAACAGTGCCCAGTAATAATTTGATCCTTCAGTTAAATTCGCAATATCTTGCCTAGATTGCATAATTGCTTCCTTAATGCTAGGGACTAATATAAATAATAATAGGTAAATTATTACGGCTAAATAAAAGAACATAAAGACGCTTGTCAATTTTCTTTCGATTGCCATTACAAACCTTAATGCTTTTTTTATTTTAATAGAGATATTTTTGTATTCATTCCATTAGTTGCTTTATGAAACAATTCGATATTAGCCGTAATTCTGCCAATTTTATTTACTTTATTTGGCATTTCAATAGTTTCTAAAAGAATAATCATCTCATCTGTTTTAGGATTATATATTATATCCCCTTTTTCCACATTTTTTGTAGCTTTAGAGTCGGGACCTTTTTTTATTCCAATTGGAAGAGTCCAATAATTTTTCGACCCAATAGCAAATCTCCCTCTTAGAACAAAAGGCAATTTGCTTAGAATCGCATCTGCCGAAATGGGACCTAAATGTCTTATTATGACCCCCTCTACATTTCCCACACCGAAAATTTCTATTCGGATCGAGATGTCTCCTTTATCTGACATGTTGAATTAAAGATAAATTGATTGTTTAATAATAAGATAAATTAAATCAAATAAAAACTTGATTTTTATACATTTTCTCTTTATTAATCTAGCAATAGAAACGATTTATGCATGATATTTTCAGTTTAATATAATTTTTGAGAATTTGGAAAAATTAATAGGAAGATTTATATATCTCATTTTTATATTAATTATTTGGGAAAATAAATAAGCATTGGTTTAAATTTCGTTAATGCGGAACTAAACATTGGTTAGTTGTAAGCATAAAATTAATTGATTCATAATTTCCGACGAAATTTTTTTTTTTATTTTTGCGGAGATTAAAAAATACACTAAAATCTAATGTTATTTTACCTAAAATTCCTTAGTACATTAGTATAATGGTACTAATTTACTTCGAATCACTGCATATAACATTTAAATATCAAAATTTCTAAAAAAGAATAAAATCCGTTGATACGGAAGATAAATGATACATTTAAATTCAAAGAGTTTCTCTCACTATGATTAATACATTTATAACTTTACGAAGTAGTACTTTTTTACAATGAATTACCACAAAAGCAATATTTATTGGGTACTAAAATAAAATTACCTCTGAAAATCCAAAAAACTTACTGCTTCCGAGATAGAGAGTACGTTACGTCTAAAATCTCATAGAATTTAAGTGTGTTTTTATATTGGGAACTTTATTCCGAATGAATGAATAAAAATTCTCAGGAGATCTTAAACCCATAGAAGCAAAATCCCAGAGAATTATACAATATTCGGAGACTCTTATTTTCCCACCTTTTTTTTACAATTTTTCTATTTCAATTAAATCTAACTCAGTGTCTATGTCATAGAAATTATAATCATCGTCAATCATGATGGCTAAAATTTTACTACCCCTGATTATCAATTGATTTACAATTTCTTTTATCGTATGCACAGAAATTAATTTTACCATATTGATAATTTCTTGGATGAATTGATAGGGAAATAAAAAAACCGGGATAATTTGATTAATAAATTCAGCGTTTGAAAGATCATCTAATTTCACTTGATTAATGCTTTTAAGAAATTTTTGCGAATTAATTTTCTTTAACTCTATAATTGAAATTGATTCCGATTTAGTTCTTTGTCTCAGAGAACTTACTTTAATTTTTCTATAAAAAATTAGAGGATATATTAGCCTTAATTTATATTTCTCATCTAAAATTGAGATAATCTCATATATAAGGTCGTATTGAAAAACTGTGTCTCCAGGAATTATGAGATAGTGATATTTATCTTGGAAAATATTTTTATGCTTAGTGATTGAAAGAAAAGAATAGAGTGGTCCTAATTTATATTGCTCTAAAGAATCAATCAAAATCAGTTTTTCTTTTAATTGCATATTGTTCTTTGTCAATAAATCAAAAAATTCGTCAATCTTCTTACCTAAATGACCCTTGACTATAGCTATTTGAAAAACTCCTAATTTATGTAATAATTCAATAGTATGATGTAATATCGATTTATTGCCTAAGGCGTTAATCTTTATCAAGGATTTTGGAATGTCCTTAATAATTTCATTTAATCTTTTGCCCTCTCCAGCACATAATATAACAGCAATAATAATATTCTTTACATCATTCTTTTGTAGTGACAATTGTATTCCCATCCAAGTCAATTATTATCGTATGTTCTTGTTGAGCCACAAATTCACCAGATCTTTCAATTAAAAGCGGATAATGATCAAGAATTTTTTTTCTTACAAATGCATCAATAGTTCTTTGAATTTTATTTTTGGGTATTATGTTCTTATTTTCCAATAACCGAGGAGAGAAAGGGAGATTTTTGGTGTTTTTTTCAATTTTATTCATATAACCTTGTTCTTCATAAGGTAAATTCTTCTTAATTCTTCTGGCAAAGCGGTAAATATAGGAATGTTTTCCATTTACTACTTTTCCTACTCCTGATGTAGCAAAGGGTTCGCACGCATAAGCGTCACCTGGTTTTAAGATTTGATTGTGCAATGTTTCTTTATAATTAGGTATAAAAGGTCCTGCATGCAAATTATATTGCTTTAATTCATGACCTCCTAAGTTTGTAATTGGCCTTAAACCATGACTGATTATTTTTTGAGCGATTACTTCTCCTAGTTCATATAACTTAGTACCAGGTTTAAATAGCTCAATTGCAGCTTCAAGACCCTCTTTTGCAGCATTAATATACTTTTGAAGTATAGGATCTTCATCTAAATTAATGGTAAATGCCGAATCAGCTATATAACCATTGCAATGAGCACCAGAATCTATTTTCAATAAACCTTTTTCAGGAACTAACGTAACATCGTCAATGATCGGGCTATAATGTGCTGCTACTTCATTCAGGGACATATTAATAGGAAATGCCAATTCGCAATCATTTTTATAAATCTCTGCTTCTATTTTATTTGCCACTTCTAAGAAGGAAGCTCCAGGTTTAATAATTTTTCTTGCTAATTTTTTAGCAGCAATTACTGCTTTCCCTGCTTTAACATAATCTTTAATATAACCTTCACTCATGATATATAGGTAAGATTTTAATATTTTTATATAAATTAGGGAGTAAGTCGATCAGGGGTTCTTGGATACATTACTGCTTCTCTTATATCATCTAACCCACATAAGAATGTAATCCACCTATCTATCCCTAATCCGACTCCAGCATGTGGCGGCATTCCAAAATCATAAACTTTCAGATGGGATTCAAATGCAACTGGATTGAGTCCTTTTGCTTCTAGAGTTTGACGTAGTTGCTCACTATTATGCACTCTTGTCCCTCCTGAGGTTAATTCAAGCCATCCCATTTGTAAATCAAACGATTCGCTATATTTGGGATCTTTTGAGGGCATTATATAAAAGGGCTTAATTGACATTGGCCAATGGGTAATATAATAATATCCAGGTAATTCTTTTCCTAATTTACGATATGCTTCAGTAGAAATATCTTCCCCAAATTCTATGTAGATCCCAAATTTGGTCTTTATCAAATCAAGCATTTCTTCATAAGTATATCTGGGAAATGGAAGTTCCGGAATAATAGTTTTTTTTTCCATATTTAATAATTTTAAGGAATTCATTTCCTTCTCTCTAACATTTTTAATTACCTGATGGACTATTTCCTCTAAAATTTTAAGTACATCATTCATATTAGCAAAAGCCATTTCAATATCTAAGGTGAATATCTC
>JBHLNT010000200.1:0-7668 GCA_048941265.1 Promethearchaeota archaeon | reverse complement strand
AATTAATTCATTCAAGAATATTTATAAAAAAGATTTTTCTAGATAGGTTAAATTTAAGATTTTTTTTATATGTTATGCTTGAAATTTATAAAATTCTGATTTTTAATATTTTTTTCATTCCAACAGAAAAAATTTAAGAAGAGAACTCCTATAAGAAATTATTAATGAAATCAAAAATGGAGTAAATTATGGGATCTGAACTAATAAAGGAGAACGATTTAATATTTTTAATACTTGATAATCGGAGAAGGTGGATGGTTCAAGTTAAGCCTGGAGGAGAATTTCATACACATAAAGGAATAATTGAATTTGATGATATTATTGGCAAGCCATTTGGTTCTTGTGTTTTCTCGAAACCCTTAGAAAGCCAAGGTTATAAATTTCATGTGTTTAAACCATTACCTTCAGATTATATTCTTCATATGAGTAGAAGTACTCAAATTATTTACCCCGAGGATGCGGGATTGATTTTACTTTATACGGGAATCGGACCTGGTAGTGTCGTAATAGAAACTGGTTGCGGATCTGGAGCTTTAACATGTATTTTGGGAAATTACGTGAAGCCTAATGGTCATGTTTACTCTTACGATATTAGAGAAAAGTCTCTGAAGAGGGCAAAGAAAAACGTTCTAAGGGCAAAATTAAATGATATTGTAAGTATCCAATATGGAGATATTTTAGAGGATGATTTTGGGCATAAAAACGTGGATTCTGTAGTTTTAGATATGGCAATGCCATGGGAGGCAATAGATAAAGTAAAAAACTACTTGAAACTAAGTGGTACATTAGCATCTTTCTCCCCAACCATTGAGCAAGTAAAAAAAACCACATTTGCTTTAATTAAAAATGAGTTTTATGAGGTTAATACATTCGAATTAATAAAAAGAAGAATTCAAGTAAAAGAAAATGCTACTCATCCTGAAGTAAGAATGATTGGCCATTCAGGATATTTAACTTTCGGAAGAAAATTTCAAGATATTAAAAATCCTTATAGAGGAAAAAAACCTGAAAAAAAGGAAATAATCAATCTTGAGGGAATGCCCTTAAGGGGTTGAAAAACATAGTAGAGAATATAAGAAAAAAAAAGATAAAAATATATATTAATTCTCTCAAAATGGTAAACCCCCCATACTCATAATGCGTAAGAGAGGGATTAATAAACCTCCGAGAAGAGAGCCGATAGATGATAATTTTTTGATTTTATCTTAATTGATTATTATGTGTTAAATTAAAACCCCTTTAATTGAGTACCGGTTTTAAACTCTTTCTTTTTCTTAAATCTTTTCGTCCTAAAATAATGTTTTTTTCTTTGAGAAAGAATTTCTATATATTTTCTCAATAATTCTTCCATTAAGTTTCGAGTGGCCTTATCTCTTGTAATTTCACGGGGATTGTTAAGAACCCCTAATATTTCTTTATTATTTGTATTTGAATCTCCAGGTAATCCCAAATTTATAATAGGTATATGATAAGAATGTAAAAACCATCCTCTCCTGTCAGATTCGTGTGCAATAACTTTTAGGATGTTAGATTCCTCTTTTCTTATCTTAAAATCCAGAAGATTTTTACCGGGACGAATAATAATGGTAGCATATAAAGGTAAATTACTCTTTGGATCGTGTATCTTCCTAAGAAAATCTTTTAATCTAGCGCTCATCTTAATCTGTTTCTCAGTTAAAATTTCTAAGCTATAAAGAAAAAAAAGAAAATTGCTAAAAAACTTTTCTTAATTTAAATCAATTCAATTTCTTTAATTTGATTTATCACAAATTAAATTTAAAACTTTTATGATTCCATTTCCATGTATTAATAAATGTTCATATAAGTAACAACTTATGACAGTAGAATTAAAATCATTTAATCTGCGAACAAAAGCATATTGCGATGTGATTGACATTACTCAACAAGTTCGAAATGCCATAAAAAATAGTAATATTAAAAATGGATTAGTTAATGTTCATGTTGCGGGCTCAACTGGAGCAATCTCTACGACAGAATACGAGCCCGGCTTAGCAAAAAATGACATAGAAGAATTCCTCGAAAAAATCCTCCCATATGATTATAATTACAAACATCATCAAACTTGGGGGGATCATAATGGAGCCGGACATTTAAGAAGCTTTCTTCTAAAGACATCAATGACATTTCCATTTCAAAATGAAAGGTTAATTCTAGGAACTTGGCAACAAATAATATTTATTGAATGCGACGAAAAAGGTAGAAATAGGGAAGTTTATTGCATGATAATAGGTGAATAACTTATAAATATTAGAAATTTCTAAAAGCGTCTCAAATAACTAAAAAAAAAGTTAAAGTAAAGAAAAAGAGTAAATATGTTATGATACTAACCAGTCCTTTGCCTCCTCTTCATTTTTAAAAGGTTTTGCTCCAATATTAGTAAGTCGATTGATCATCTCAAGAAAAACTTTTTTAATACCAGTAATTCCAAGCACTGCAGTCTTTTTGTATAAATGCTTGTTTTTTTCTCCAGCTTTTTTTAATGCTTCAAGATTTGCTTTATTTGCAAATGAATCTCTAAAATCTAATAGAAGCAATAAATCTTTCTCCCCTAAACTTGCTACAATTCTACTCATTTCTTGTATAGGTTTTAACATTTCATCTCCAGCAAGATTTCTGTAGTCGTTGTATAATATTTTTTTACCATTATGATCTAGCCATTTTAATCGTTCGTGCATATCCCCATCATACCATTCTTATGTATGTTATTTTGATAAAAAAATTAATATAAAAATTACTGTTTTTTATATAATTTTGCGCTATCCGATCGACATTCTCATTCTTTAAAAAAAAATTACGATTTTCAATAAAAATATAATTCCAATTCAAATTGGCTTAAGTTCTTTGTAGTTTTTTAAATTTGAATTCGAAAGGTATCTAAAATAAAACCCTCTAAAAAAAATTACTTTTTTTCATGATATTGATTTAATAATTCCTTAAACTCAGCTATCACTGTAGCGTAAGCATCTCTTAGTCGTTTCGCTTCAAAATTTTTCTTTAATATTTTAATAGTTTCTTGGACGCCAAATTGAGTTTTAAAATCGCACAATTGTTCATAGTATGTTGGAAAGTTCTTATAAAATACACTATTCTTGCCTATCTGGTAATTCAGATTTCTTAAATATCTATTATCCAACTTCAAATCTACATCTATCTCAATCATTTCTCTCATCTTATATGTTTTATGATATTGATTAAAGAATGAAAGGTGAGGGTTATTAAAAAAAGAGTATATGATTGAAATAAGACAGATATATCATGATAGTAATACAAAAAGAATATGGGATCACGCTAAGAAAATAAATATAATTCAATAATGTTTTATTAAGGAACTCGAATTATATTATTAAGTTGAAAAAATTTCATCATTAATTGTAAGCGAAAGTGATCTCGATGAAAAATGCCATTAAAATAATTATTAGCGGACTTGATAACGCGGGGAAAACGAGCATACTTACTGCTCTCGATAAAAAATATAATTTCCAACAAGAAATAATGGAATTAAAACCTACTATAAGAGTAGAATATCACCAAACAGAGTTTCTTGGCAATCTCTGCTTCTTTTGGGATATGGGAGGTCAGGAACAATACAGAAAGCTTTATAAGAAGCGTCAGGACGTTTACTTTGATGGAACTGACCTACTTGTATACGTTATTGATATTCAAGATAAAGAGCGATTTGATACATCTCTTGCTTATTTGGATGTAATTCTCCAATTTTTTATGAAGAATGAAATGGACATCCCAATCATAGTTTCATTTCATAAGTATGACCCCGAATTACGGACCATTGATGAGATACACGATTCTATTAACGATTTAAGGGAATTTATTACAGAAAAATATTCAACGTTTAAAGTATTATTCCAACAAACATCCATCTATGATATTATTTCTATAATTCATTTAATTTCCTACGGACTCTCTATTTTTGATGAAAAGTTTTTTGAACTCTCATTATTAGTCGAAGAATATTTAGTAAATAAATTTGACTCCACTTCACTTATTTTATTTGACCAGAACGGAATAATAATAAGTGAGTTTTATAGGGAATTTATAGATCCCGACATCTATATTGAATTACTTGAATCAATTAAGGAGCATCTCTTTTTACTAAAGAGGATGCAGGAAGAGGATTATAACTTAGATTATAACTTTTTTGATCTTGAGAATAAATTGCTGTCATATTTACATAAAATTAAAATTAGAAACAAATCATATTATATCTCGGTAGTTATTGAAGAAAAATATAAAGAAAATCTGTTAGAAAAATTTCCCGATTTAGTAGAAGATATAACCAAAATACTAGAATCAATATTACCCTAATCTATCTTTAAAATTTCTCGTGCCTTATCTATTAACTTTTCCTTTTTTCTACGATGGTTTTCAACGTATTTCACTACTTTTTCAATACACTCTTTCTTATGATCTCCGCACATTAATTCACCTTTCACACATTTTTCGAAATCATCAGCGAGTTTCTCATCGTCTTCTTCAAAATGATAAGTTAGTATTTTATAAATCATGCATTTCTGGGGTTCACCCCCTAATTCTTGCTGTTCTTTTTTATTTCTACGTCCTCCTGTAAGGGCACCTCTCAATTTTTTTGCTATCGAATCTATTGGTTCATTAAACGTAAAGTAGCTATTTGGATTTCTTTTTGACATTTTATCTGTTCCATCCAAACCGGCTAATAATTTATGATATGTTGCTCCCGGTAGAAAAAATGCTTTCTGAACTAATTCTTCACCCTCTTTTCTATCTTTATAGTACCTGCGTGTTAAATCTCTCGTTAATCTTATGTGAGGATCTTGATCAATACCCACAGGGACTACTGTTGGCTGAGGACCATCTAAAATTTGGGGCAATAGTATATCTCCAACTTGTATTAGCGCTGCTAGGTAAAGTCCAAAAGGCTTTTCCCCATATATTGCATTTACCATATTTTGAGTTAGAAGACGTCCTACTTTAAAACAGGCATCTTTTACTAATGGCTCTTTAGACTGTCTCCATATGTATGCTTTTTCTGGAGAAGGATCCAAACCTAATGCTAAAATATCCGCTAGGTTATCTACTCCGTCCTCTTCGGCCTCCTCATAAGAAATTCCATTATCTTCCCAGGATTCAATATCTGCTATACAATAAAATGCTTTAGCCCCCATTTTTTGAAACTCAACAATTTCTAGGGCAGTGGTTAATGTTCCTAGATGAAAAGGACCAGAGGGCTTTATACCACTCATTACTGCCCATGGTTGCTTCTTATCTATTGCTTTAAAGATGTCATCAAGAGAACGATGTCCAAATATAATTTTACGTCTTATGAACCTGTTTTCAATTAATTTTTGCCTCTCTATTTCTCCAACTCGTTCAATTCCAAATTCAATTACTAGTCTTTCGTAATCTTCTTCGTCAATTCCTTGAGCACTCCACGGATCCATATAAAATTCTTTGTTTTTCTTAGCCATAGTAATCAAAATATTTTCCTAAAGTGATAATTATTAAAATATAAACAAAATAAAAAATTTTGATAAATTATGAAGAAATTTTCTCAGAATGAAATTGATAAGTTTATTAAACTGTTAGATTTTTCCAAAGTAGAAGGTACTGTAGTACCAGTCATAGCACAGGATTATAAAACTAACGAAGTTTTAATGCTCGCATTTGCCAATGAGGATGCTGT
This sequence comes from Promethearchaeota archaeon, assembly GCA_048941265.1. Classification (GTDB taxonomy): domain Archaea; phylum Asgardarchaeota; class Lokiarchaeia; order Sigyniarchaeales; family SOKP01; genus LW40-45. The sequence continues at coordinate 1,970 of JBHLNT010000200.1, read as the reverse complement.
ACGCCAATCTTTAGAAACTGGTATCGCATGTTATTATTCACGATCACGTAAAAAACTGTGGAAAAAAGGGGAAGAAAGTGGGCACATTCAAGAAATTCAAAATATATACATAGATTGTTATAACGATACAATTCTATTGAAGGTAAAGCAGAAAGTAGCTGCTTGTCACACGGGTTTTTATTCATGTTTTCATAGAGAATTCGTTAATGGAGAACTTATCACCCAGGGTAAACCCGTCTTTAATCCAGATGAGGTTTATAAAAAATAAGAATCCCTTTAAATTCATCTTTTATTCTAAAATTCTTTTGAATTTATCTTAATCTTTTGAAAGAAATTCATTGTTATATGTAGCATTATTTGATTCTATTATCAAAACAAAAGAAAAAAATAAAGATGATATCTGGAAAGATAAGCTATCCAAAGAACAGTATCATGTATTGAGGCAGAAGGGGACTGAGCCTCCATTTTCTGGAAAATATTGGAATCATCATGCAAAAGGCATATTCAAATGTGTTGGGTGCGGAGCCCCCTTATTTGATTCTGAAACGAAATTTGATTCTGGAACAGGTTGGCCGAGTTTTTACACTCCATTTAAAGAGGAAAATATTGATGAAAAAAAGGATTTAAGCCATGGAATGATTCGTACAGAAGTATTATGTAAAAAATGTCAAGGACATTTAGGTCATGTCTTTAAAGATGGACCTAAACCCTCCGGATTAAGATATTGTATTAATTCGGCTTCATTAAAGTTTGAGCCTGATGTGATGTGAGTTTCCAAAATAAATGCAAAGTTTTCCAAAAAAAATGCAAATAATTTTTTTTATTTTTACTGTTAATGAGTTTTTTAATAATTTTTTACAATATTGCTAGAAATTATTTACAATGATGATTATCCTTTAAAATTATTTACAATCAAATTTTTTTTACAATCTTAGTTATATTTATTTTGTATATAGATTATTTTTTTGATATTAATACGAGAATAATTTAGTTGAACTTTCTTAGCTTTTTAATTGAACTAGGACATTTTAGTTGAATTCACCTTTATTCTTATATCAGTTTTTGTGTTTGTACTCAAAAAACTTATATCAATATAAAAAAAAATATTAGAGTTCCTGAATTTTAAAAAGCTCTCTTAAGTAGTTGAAATATTTATCCCAAAAGAATTTATAGTTATTGGAATTAATTTTTGAAAGAAAAGTATAAAAAATATAATCATACATAATGTACCAGGATACTTTTTTACCTTTCATTACAAAAATATAATTAAGAACTTGCCAACCAAACTTGAAACATTCTTGCTTATCAATTTCATAAAGTCCTTCAATAGAACTTGAAAAATAATCATTATTCGGAGAGCCAAGTTTTGTTTTTTCAATCTCAACTAAAATGTTCTTTAAATCTTCACCAATTATCTTGGTTTTATTTTCAACTAGTTCTTTATAATAATTCAAGAAATTATTGACAAATGAGAAGCAAGCACATTCATGTAAAGATATATGTCTATTTAGATTAAGCAAATAATTAAAAAAATTATTCCAGAAAGGATAAGGATCTGACAATCCTTCTTCAATAAACCTAAAGAATGCTTTATAATCAATTTTTTTAATATCTTCAAACCCTAATTTGCTGATACGATTACAAATACAGAGAAACAATCTATCGGGTTTATTTTTATACTTCTTGATTCTAAATAAAAATCTTTTAGAGAAACAATACGGTTGAACTTCTTTTTTTGGAATTTTATCATTGAAATAAGATTCATGTTTTACTAGATTAGTTACCTCGTAAAATTGATTGGAAAAACCTTCATTCCAAGTTTTTAAAATATCATAAAGTTGAGATTTAATATCTGGAATGCCACTTTTTTCAGTTATATTATATCCTAAATCCAGTATCTCTGCAATATAAAGCAGACATGTTTAATTCTATATTTATTTAAATTTTCTCAACCCAAATTCTTTTGAGAT
>JBHLNT010000032.1:0-33151 GCA_048941265.1 Promethearchaeota archaeon | reverse complement strand
TGAGTACCATAATTTAAAGTCTAAAAAACTATATTCAAACAAAGGTGAAATTTCATTTTATTATTATATCTCATTGTCTTTTTAATAATATTTAGTGTAATATTCATTTTTACTCTCTATTGTTTATTTAATAAAAATCTTATATTTGAAAATTTACACTTAATAATTCCTCCAATCTTTATTGCCTTATGGGCAATTTATGCGTTATTTAGCTGGAATTTTGATCCCATAATGAATGACTTTCAAATTTTTTATGATTCTGGAAGACAAATCTTCATAAATCCAGCAAATCTTTATAATGTTCGAGGTTTTCGTTATATGCCTAGTTTTGCGATGCTCTTTGCTGTTTCGATATCATTAATCCCTTATAAAGAAGCTTATTACATTTTTTTCATTATAAATTACATTTTGGGAGTAATTTCTATAATAGAATTTAACAAAATTTTAAGTTTAATGAATATAAAAAAAAAATCAAATAGAGCTATTTTTCTTTTAATAATTTCAAACGGTTATTTTGTTTACTATCAATTTTATTTTAACCAATCAAAATATCTCACTTTTGTTATTCTACTCTTTATTCTTAGAAGAGAGCTTCAATTTAGAATAGAAGAGAAACCTAAAGAATTAAATTTTTATATCATTAACTATGGATTAATAGTATTTGCCATAGGGATGGCTCCATACTTTATTTTCTTCTTATTAATATACTTATTTCAAGATATTCCGCGTAAGGATATATTTAAAAGAGAGAGCAGGAGAAAATATCTTATTATAATCATTTGGTTTATTCTTCAAAATATATTATTTCTCATATATCCTTTCCAAATCATATCTTTTTTAGATGGTTTTAATCGTCCACAGCGTAGACCTAATTATTTTAAAATAATATATTTAAGAGAATGGATTGAATTATCTCCAAATGAAATTAAAAATTTTACAATTCTATTTAGTATTATTCTTTTTATCGTTACCTTAATCCTAATGTTCAATGATAAATTATTGATTGAAGAAAAGTTTGGTTATTTTGCCATAGCTTATATATTAATAGGAGTTTTTTCTTATACTTTTTTATTAGGATTAATATTGTATTCCTTCGTTCTCTTACTATTTGCTCCTCATTTAAGTGAGAATTATAAAGGAATTGAATTTATCACTAAGAATAGAATAGTTATTATCGGAATCTCTTCAATCTTAGCAATATTTTTTGCTTGGAGCTCCTTAATCCTTTATAACTTCATTCCTGGATTAAAAGAATACCCTATGATTATTTTCTATTATTTAAGGTGGGTTTTTCTTTTAAGTATAATGATTTATTCATTAATTAAGCTTAAATTCAATAAGATTAATATAAAAGAAGTTAAAAAAAAAATTTTTAATATTGATTAGAGTATTGATTTCTGTTATTCATTTCTTATTTGGTAGATATCCTAGTTTATCCAATGTATTTATTACAATTTCTTTGCTTTCTTCGATTGTTTGTTTATCCGTCTCAACGATTATATCAGCTTTATCAGGTTCCTCAAATGGGTGATCAATCCCAGTAAAATCTTTAATCTCTCCAGACCTTGCTTTCGCATACATTCCTTTAACATCTCTTTCTTCACAAACTTCAACGGGACATTTAACATAGACTAAGATATAGTCACCAATCTCTTCACGTGAATATGCTCGTATTTTATTATATGGTGAAACAAAAGAAGCTAGAACAGCTACACCATTACGAGTTAATAATTTCGCAACGAAAGTGACTCTCTCGATATTTTTATTGCGATCTTCTTCGGAAAATCCGAGATCACTTGTTAAGCCTTTTCTTACGATATCACCATCAAGTCTTTCTACTTTCATTCCTCTTTTTTTTAAATCTTCAGCTACAGCATCTGCTAAAACAGACTTTCCAGAACACGGAAGTCCGGTAAACCATAATGTAAATCCTCTGTGCTCCATAATCTTTAAAATTTCTTTTATTAGAATTTTATTACATTACCTTTCATATCATGTGGAATCTTAATTCCATATATTTTTAAAATAGTAGGAGCTATGTCAAGAATATTTTTTGATTCGATTTGCTTACCAATCTTCTTTTTAGGGTCATAAATAATCAAAACACCATAATAATCATGTACCGCATCATCAGGACCAGTATCATTTTCGCTAAGATACATTGAATCATATCCAACGGTACCTGCAGATCTCCAACATAAGTCATCAAAATATACCAATAAGTCTGGAGCATCTCCTTTTATCGTACTATATAAATCTTCAGGTCTATATACTTTAGTATTCATCTTATTTCCAGCACTATCAGGTATTTCTTTTAATAAACCTATTAATTTATCCCTCCAATTCTCATAATCATTTGGATCTATAATACCATACGTTTCTCTATCCTTGACATTAAGAAATATCCTGGCATAATACCCTCCCCAACCCCAAGCATAAGTATTATTCCAATCAATTTCTGCATCTTGCATTTTTGTTTTAGGTTCGTGATTTTTCTTGAATTTTAATAGGCCAAGTTTTTCTAAAGCCATATTAATGCAGAGAACACCTTTCATAGCTTTTGCCCCATGATCAGAGACGATTAAGACTATGGTATCATCATCTATTAAATTTAAGATTTCTCCTACTTCCTGATCTAAATATACATAATATTTTTTGATAACTGTTTCAAAAATATTGCCTGGCTCATATTTAGCATGGGTTTTATCATAATATTTCCAGAAAGCATGATGCAACCTATCCAAACCTATTAATACACACTGAACATAATCCCATTCTTTATTTTTCATCAAATATTTTATCGTTTTAAATTGTATTTTTGTCATTTTATAGATATCTATCAATAATTGATCTTTAGCATCTGTTCTAAATTTTGTATCTAAGATATAATCCCCTATGTTATCTATAATTTCTGCTTTTAATTCGGGGGGATATGTAAAATTTGATAAGATATCGGGCGTAATAAACCCCGAAACCAAATTGCCATTTAACGGTTGAACTGGATATGTCGGGGGTACACCTAGTATTATTGATTTTAATCCATTTTGACCAAGAATGTCCCATATTCTCGGCTCTTTAATTGTTTGTGAATTTGCAACCCAGAAATCCGTGTATGAATTACTTTTTCTATGTCTAAAACCATATACTCCAAGGCATCCTGCATTTTTCCCCGTGGACATAACCATCCAAGCTGGGATCGTTATCGGGGGATCAGAACTTCTTAATTTTCCGAAAACACCGTGATTCATTAGTTTTTTTATATTGGGGCACTCTTCAATGAAATCTTCAAATAAAGTCACTGGAGTGGCACAGTCTAATCCAATAACGACTACTCTTTCTTTTAATCTCAATTAACGTTCCTACCAATATTTTTCTTAGTTTCTTAAGGAGTTATATTCCTTAGTCTTTCTTATTCAAAAAATTATCATCAACAAAAAGGATTTTGATATTTTAGAATTACTTTAGCAACTTCTGGTCGCATAATATCTGGAGTTGGTTCTTTTCCCGAAAGTAAAATATCCCTTATTTGGGTGCCGCTGAAAAATATATGATCTTCTGGTGAATGAGGACAGATTTTATCATTCACTACACTATCACATTTTTTACATCTTGAAAAAGAACGGAAAAAGATGGGTTCTATTCCTAAGTCAGGGAATTGTTCAAATATTTTATGAGCATCATAAGGACCGTAAAAATTTCCAACTCCGGCATGATCTCTTCCAATAATAATATGATCACACCCGAAATTCTTCCTAGCAATTGCATGGAAAATAGCTTCTTTCGGACCTGCGTATCTCATTTCAGTTTCAAACGTGCTTAAAACTACTCTATCTTTTGGATAATACTCCCTTATCAATACTTTATAAGTTTCAATGATAACTTCATCTAAAAAGTCCCCTTCCTTCTTCTCCCCTATTACTGGATTTATAAAAAGTCCGTCAACATAAGTTAAACCGGCTTTTTGAACATATTCATGTCCCAGATGTGGAGGATTTCTCGTTTGAAATGCCACTACTCTATCCCATTTCTTCTCCTTAAATAATACTCTAGTCTCTAGAGGCTTTAAATCTAGTTCAGGAAATTCAGCAGGAAGTTCATTTATTAAGAATACTTCACCGCCAATTAATTTTTCTTTTTGATTATATACCTTTCTGACTCCCGGATGACTTCGATCTAAGGTACCAAATACTCTTTCGGAAAAATATTTTTTATCATAATTGTATATATCTCCGATATTCAGTAAGGCTATAGGAGTACTGGATGTGTCGGTAAGAATGACGCTATCATCTTCATTGATTCTTTTAGCTTTTTCTTCAGATATGTCTAATACAATTGGAATAGGCCATGCAATATTACTCTCTAAGTACATATGGTCGAGTACATGTAAAGTATCATTCTCATTCATAAACCCCTCCAAAGGGCTAAATACTCCAAATACAATGTTTTTTATTACTTTCCAGGTCTCTGAATCTACTTGAATTTTTTCAAACTCATCAACTTGCTCTAAAATCCTCTGTTTTTCCATTTTAGGCAATTCTTTATTTATTAAAGTTCCTCCATGTGGTTGAATCATTCTTGTTCTCTCTTCTAATTGTTTTTTCAATCAATATATCCTAAATCTCTTAAACGTTGTTTAACTTTTTCTTCCTCTTCTTTAGTAAATGCTTCTTTAGATTTTTCTTCCTCCTCAATTGATGAAAGTACCTGTCGAATTACATAGGTAACATAAGCAGACACTGATGCAAATCCAGTTCCTTTCATCCTATCCTTAATTTTGTCCGCAAGAATTTTAGGTATTGAAACCGTAGTATATTCAACCTTATGCTCATCTTCTGACATACTCTTCATTAATACTCCATATTTTTTAATAATTATCTATAATTAAACATATTCTTTTAATTTATTGAATCTATAAATCCAATTAAACCTATAACAAGCAAAAATCCTAAAATAATACCTACTAAAACACCATAATAGAACAATTTATTTTCATTTTTTGATGCTTTTAACGAGTTGTTAAAATTCATAATTTTTTCCCTGCATATTTTTTTTATTCTTTAAAATACATTATTTAGTAAACTAATATTAGTAATAGGGACACAATTCCCATTATTATCGTATAAATCGGAATTAAAATTTTCCAAATCAAATTGGGCATTATTCTCACTAAATATGGTGATAAAATAGCCGCAATAAATCCTCCAGTAAATATAGAAGGTAAAAGTACTAGATCTAACTCTATTCCAGCTAAACTTATCAAAAAAAATGTAATGATGCCCGTAATGGATACTAAGGCTTCTGCGAGAGAAACAATTGCAGTCGCCGACTTTTCATAAACACCAGAATAAATCTGACCCATTGTCATTACTGGACCATATCCCCCTCCTCCAATTCCTTTATTAAATCCTGCAAGGGCTGAAAAGGCAATAAATAATTTGGGTTTAAATATTACATTTTTATTTTCTTTTATTCTCAAACGAGATAAGCCAATTAATCCCATAGATAAGACTAAAATTGCGACATATATTTTTATAATCATAACAGGTGATTTAAAAGTAAAATATATAAGAAATATAGAAAAGAAAATTGCTAAACACCCAAAAATTGCCACTAAAAATGTAAATCTTGTAGTATCATTCAATGGCCTAAATGAAAAATTAACATTTCCAAATTCATGATCAAAAAATGCATTGGTTAAACCTGTTATAGCTTGCGATATTAATAATGTAGGAACAATTTGAAGCGGGCTATACCCTAATAAAAATAATATTGGAGCCATACATGTTCCAAAACCCATTCCAGCGGCGGAATCTAATGTTTCAAAGATAAATGCTAATATTATGATTAATAGAATTAGTCTAAACATAGTTATATCCTCATCAGAGAACGATATAGAAAATACCCATAATAATGAAATATATGATAAGGAATCCCATTACCTTTTTTATTGAAGTTTTCTTTATCCTCATTCTTTCAGAAAATGGTCTTTCATCTAATTCTTTCGCTTCTTGACCTATATCCCAATTTTTCATTTTTACCTAAGCTCATTAAAATTTCTTTTTTATACATTTAATATATCTAAAAAACAACAAATAACCGTAAAAATTATGATACCAATTATTACTCCAATCATTAGACCTTGCGAAAAAATTTCTTTTTCTCTGTGTGATAAACTAGGAATTTTTCCGGGTTTCATAAAATTTCAAAAAAATTTTTTTAATTATATTTAATTAAGTATCATTAATATTTAATGTTATGTAATCATGTAGCATTAAGATTTTTCAAAGTTATCATTTTTAGAGAAGAATCCCAAAATTCTTATAAAATCGATGTTTATAGTTATGAAAGAATTCTTTATGTAACATCATTGATATAATATGACTTTACCCGAAGAAGAACAAAAGATTTTAGAATACTGGGACTCAATTTCAATAATTAAATTAATTCTGGAAGCAGAGAAGCCATTAGGCAGGTATCAATTCACTGAAGGTCCCCCTACGGCTAATGGTTTACCAGGTATCCACCATGTATATTCTAGAAGTATAAAAGATATCATACTGCGGTTTAAATTTATGGAAGGATACTGGGTTCCAAGAAAAGCGGGATGGGATACCCATGGATTACCTGTTGAGCTTGAAATTGAAAAAGAATTAGGTCTCAAAACTAAAAAAGACATTCTGGATTATGGAATTGACAAATTTAACAAAAAATGCCGTGAAAGTGTGTTTAAATATATCAAAGAATGGGAGAAATTAACAGAAAGAATGGCATTTTGGTTAGACATGGAAAATCCATATATTACCTATGAAAATTACTATATCGAGTCGATTTGGTGGTCCTTAAAACAGATATTCGATAAAGGATTGCTATATCAAGGGAAAAAAGTCGTTCCTTTTTGTCCGCGTTGTGAAACTCCCTTATCTTCCCATGAAATTTCCCTTGGCTATGAAAATATAACAGAGACATCCGTATATATCACTTTTAAACTTTTAGATCCAAATTATAAGGATGTGAAAATAGTAGCATGGACGACTACACCATGGACTTTATTAAGCAATGTGGCAATAGCAGCAAATCCCGATGGACGCTATTCATTAGTTGAATGTAATAAAGAAAAGCTCATAATTGCTACAGCTTTATTAGATACGGTTTTAGGAGAAGGTAATTATAAAAAAATTAGGGAATTTTTTGGCTCAGATTTGTTCTATCAAAAATATGAGCCATTATTTCCATATTTTAAACACCTTTCAAAAAAAAACGGATTTATCGTCATAACAGCAGACTTTGTGAATACTGAACCTACTTCAGATAACATTTCAACAGGATTCGTTCATATCGCACCTGCATTTGGAGAGGACGATTATAATGTAGGTGAAGAATTTGGACTCCCTTTTATACAACCAATTGATGAAAAGGGATATTTTGATGATTCAATTCCAGAACTTGCGGGTAAATATTTTAAGATTCATAGAGAAGATATTGGAAAAAAGGGTGTATGGGATACCGATAAATGGGTAGTTAATCAACTAAAGAAAATGGGTAAGTTATTAGATATAAGAGATTATGCGCACGATTATCCTTTCTGTTGGCGATGTCAACGGGCACTATTATATTATGCTCGAGAATCGTGGTTTATTCAGATGTCTCGATTCAGAGAAGATTTATTAGAAACAAATTCGAAAGTGAATTGGGTTCCTAAAATGATAGGAACTGGAAGGTTTGGAAATTTTTTAGATAATGTCAGAGATTGGGCAATCTCCCGAGAAAGGTTTTGGGGGACACCCTTACCAATTTGGATTTGTACAAATAAAAAATGCAATCATATGTTAGCTATTGGTTCATATGATGAACTAAAGACATTATCAAAAGGTAATGTTGTTCTTGAAGATTACCATAAGCCAATGATTGATGAGGTTTTGATTCCATGCCCAAAATGTAAAAGTGATATGAATAGAACCCCAGAAGTGATTGATTGTTGGTATGATTCTGGTGCTGCTCCATTTGCACAATATCATTATCCGTTCGAAAATAAAGATCTGGTTGAAAAAGGAGGGGCATATCCAGTTGATTTTATTGCGGAGGGTATGGATCAAACTAGAGGCTGGTTTTATACTTTACATGCAATAGCTACTGTTGTGTTTAACCAAAATGCGTTTCATAACTGCGTAGTAAATGGAATAATATTAGATGCTGAAGGTCGGAAAATGAGTAAAAGTCTAGGTAATACTATCGATCCTTGGACTATTTTTGATTCGGAAGGCTCAGACGCATTACGATGGTATTATTATGTTTCGGGCCCCCCACATAAAGAAAAACGAATGAGCGTGGATATAGTTCGATATGTTGTTTCTCAATTCATTGTAAAATATTGGAATTCGTTCCTATTGTTTTATAATAATGCAACAAACAATCAGATTAAACCTACATTACACTTCAATCCAGAAAAACTTAATGATCAACTAGATCTCTGGTTAATAAGTAAAGTTAATTCATTAGCCCAAGAAGTTAAGGAATTACTTGATGATTATTTAATTTTTAAAGCCGCTGATGGTATTCAAAATTTCGTAATTAATCAATTAAGTAATTGGTATTTAAGATTAGTAAGAAAACGCTTACTTGAGAAAGATCAGGAAGCTTACAATGTTATATTTTATACTTTTGATATCTTAAATAGATTAATGGCACCTTTTGTTCCATTCTTAACAGAAAGAGTTTTTTTAAAAATGCAAAAGGACTTTGAATATATGAAAGATGCTAAATCAGTTCATCTAATAGATTTTCCTGAAGGGAAGGAAAAATTGGTTGATGATTTTATAATCGAAGAAATGGATTTTTTAATTGATTTGATCCAAGACTTACGCGCATTAAGAGAACAAGTGAAAATAAAGATAAGACAACCAATTAAGGAATATTTGATGAATATAGACGATAAACATAAAGCTATTGTAGAAAAATTTGATGAATTAATCAAGTTTGAGTTAAATGTTAAAAATATTAAGTTTATCGACGATGATAAGGCAAAATCATTATACACTGAAGAGATAATTCTGAATAAAGGAGCAATAGGTAAAGATTTTAAGAAAGATCGAGAAAAAATTGAAAAACTTTTGATTTCTATGGAGTTGGAGGATTTTAAACAAAAAATGCTTAAAGGAAAATTTATTACAAAGCTTAACAAGAAGGAGTATGAAATAACAAAAGAGCATACGCAGATTGTACAAAATGGCAAACAGCCATATGAGGTTAAGGTCTTCGGTATTGGTACAATTTTAATTAATTCAGAATTGGATGACGAATTATTAATAGAGGGATTTTCCAGAGAATTTATCAGAAACCTTCAAAATATACGCAAAAAATTGAATTTATCCAGATTCAAAGAAAGGATCATAATCAACATAGCTAATGATATAAATCTTGAAAAAGAACTAGGAGATTTCTTAGATACCGTGAAAGAAGATATTGGTTGTATTAAAATTAGTAAGGGAAAAAAGGGCAAACCCTTTTCATTTAAAATTCAGGATAAAGAAATTAAAATTCTTGTTGAGATAGTAAAGTAGCTATTAAGTTTTTTTTTATTTATTGATCTTTTTAATACTAATAAACTAATATAAGCTTTTTTCAATAATATTTATAATTCTTTCTGAGGTTTTTCCATCCCATTTTTCAATATTTTGTCCTTTTTTATATTTATTAGTCATAATTTTTTCGATATAATTCTTAATTTTTTCAAAGTTTGTGTTTACAAGTTCATTTGTACCTTTTTCGATTGTTATAGGTCTTTCAGTATTTTCTCTTAAAGTCAGAACTGGGACTTTAAGATAAGAAGCCTCTTCCTGAATACCACCTGAATCGGTTAGGATAACTTTTGAGTTTAACATCAAATTCAAAAATTCTAAATAACCGATAGGTTCTGATAAAATTAGATTGGAGCTAATTAGTTCTTTTTCTAGATCAAACTCTTTTAATCTTTTTCTTGTTCTTGGATGAATTGGAAAGAAAATTGTCATTCTCTCCTGAATATAATTCATTATTCGGATAACCTTTTTTAGACTAGTAACATTGTCGACATTTGATGGGCGATGAATTGTCACCAAGGCAAAATCTTTTGTATTTAAGTTATATTTTGTTATTGTATTTAGATGTTTTGCTTTCTCTAAATTTATTAATAAATTGTCAATCATTATATTTCCGACAAAAAATACTTTATTCTGGTTAATGCCCTCTCTTTTTAAATTAACTTCTGCGGAGGATTCTGTTATAAATAAAAAATCAGATAACTGATCCGTTAGAATTCTATTAATTTCTTCAGGCATTCTCTGGTCAAAACTCCTTAATCCAGCTTCAATATGTGCGATTTTAATATTAAGTTTTTTTGCTACGAGAGAACAAGCTAATGTGGAATTAACGTCACCCACCACTACTACTAATGAAGGGATTTCATTTAAGATAACTTTCTCAAATTCAATCATAATTTTTGCAGTCTGAATGGCATGAGATGCAGAACCCACGTTTAAGTAAATATCTGGTTCTGGGATGCCTAATCCTTCAAAGAAGATTTTTGACATTTCATAATCATAATGTTGTCCAGTATGTATTAATTTAAATTCAATTTTTTTTTTATTTAACTCTCTTATCAATGGTGCAATTTTCATAAAATTCGGTCTTGCTCCCGCAACAAGAAAAATTGGTTTTGACATGTATTTTTATAATTAAATTCTAAATTTTTATTTATTATTTAACGATTAACTCTCAATTTTTTGAAAATAATTAATCCAATAGTCAAACATTTCTTTTAAAATATTCTCAATAGATTGAGTAATCTTAAAACCTAATTCCCTTTTTATTTTTGTATTATCTCCTAGAATAATATCTTCATCTGTCTTTCTCAATTTTTTTGGATTATTTTCTCGTACTTCAATTTCTTTTTTTGAGAAACTTAAAGCGATATTTAGGACTTCACGTATTTGAATCTTTTTACTCGAGCATATATTATAGGTTTCACCTGGTTTTCCCTTAATCGCTGCTAACCATATTGCCTGTATCGAATCTTTTATACCTGTAAAATCTCTATAAGGATTTAAATTTCCCACCTCGATTATAGGCTCGACTAAACCTAACTCAATTTGAGCAATCCTCATTATAAAATCAGAACAAGCATCGTTAACTTTTCTGGGACCCGTTTGATTGAAAAATCTTAAATTCACATTTTCAATCCCAAAATTTATGTAATATTGGCGAGCGAGTAGTTCAGAAGCAATTTTACTAATTCCATATGGATGTATTGCTAAGAGTGGATCTGTCTCCTTTAGTGCTCGATTTAAATTTGTTGTAGTTCCATATTCGGCACTCGAGCACGCTACAATAATTTTTGATTTAATTTTATGTTTTTTTATTGGTTCGAAGACATTAATTGTTCCTATAACATTAGTTTCCATAGTATTTACAGGGTCTTCCCAAGAGGGTATCACATATGGTTGTGCTCCAAAATGAAAAATGAATTTTGGATTAGAATCCTTAATTATTCTTTCTAATAAATCTCTATTTTTCAAGTCGCATTTTAAAATAGTCAAGTTTTTTTGATTTGTATGTATTTCAATTCGAGAATTATATTTAGTATGAAATTCTTCTTCTGAAAAATTAAATCTGCCATTGGTATATTGAGTTAGATTATTGATCCTTCCTGAAGGTTTTTTTAACGCATAAATAAAATAATCTTTATCTATAAGGAAATCTATTAAATGCGACCCCAAGAATCCGTCAGCTCCAGTTACTAATATAGAATCCATTTTTCTCACTTTTTCTAATTATTAATTCTTAAGTTTTTAAGGGTTTATTTTTTTATAAAATTGTTTCCAATATTCATACATATCTTTAAGTACATCCTCAATTGATTGAGAAGTCTTAAATCCCAGTTCATTTTTTATTTTTGAATTATCACCAATTATAATATCTTCATCATATTTTCTTACTTTGTTTGAGATATTTTCAAACACATCAATTTTTTTATTTGAAAAGCTTAATGTCATTTCTAATAATTTTCGAATTTGAATCTTTTTTCCAGAACATACATGATAAATCTCGCCGGGTATTCCTTTAGTTGCAGCCAGCCATAGTGCTTGTATTGTATCTTTTATTCCTGTAAAATCACGATATGAATCTAAATTCCCTACCTCAATTATAGGTTTTGCTAATCCTAACTCAATTTGTGCAACTTTTCTTGTAAAATCAGCAGCAGCTCCTAATGATTTTCGCGGCCCTGTCTGATTAAAAAATCTTAAAATGACACATTCAATTCCAAAATTAATATAATATTGCCGACCAAGGAGTTCTGCTGCTATTTTACTTATACCATATGGGTGTACTGCTAATAAAGGATCTGTTTCCTTTAATGGACGTCCAATACTAGCAGAGGTTCCAAATTCTGTACTTGTACCTGGTATAATTACTCTAGTTATGATATTGAATTTTTTTATAGGTTCAAAGACGTTAATGGTACCGATTATATTGGCTTCGATTGTACTAATAGGGTCTTCCCATGATGGCAATATTAATGATTGAGCTCCGAGATGAAAAATATAAACTGGTTTGATTTCCAAGATAATCTTTTCTAATAATTTGTTATTTTTCAAATCGCACTCAATAATTTTTATATGTTCGTGATTAGTAGGAATTTGAATTTCCTTTCCAAAAATTTTTAGTCTTTTGTCTTTTTTTAGACTATAATTCTTTCTAATATATTGAGCTAAATTGCTGAATTGGCTTCCCGGCAAATCTAAAGCGTAAATTTCAAAATCCATTGTAAGAAGGAAGTCAGTCAAATGCGACCCTATAAATCCATTCGCACCTGTTATCAGAATTTTTTCCATATTAATATACAGTTTTTAAATTTTTATTTTAGTAAACCTTTTTCTCTTAATTCATTTATAGCTTTTTGGGAATCATCTCGAGCTATTGTTGATTGTTGTTTTATCCATTCAACAACTTCACTAATTCCTTCTCTAAAGCTAATTTTTGGTTTATATCCCAATTTACTTTTAATTTTACTTATGTCCGCTAAGCAGTGTCTTATATCACCTATACGATATTGATTAGTATATATTGGAGTTAATTTTGAATCAATTTTTTGAGTAATAATTTCTGCTACTTCTTTAATTGTAATGGGCTCTCCACTAGCTACATTAAATATTTCTTTTTTAGCTTCATGTTTTTCCATGGCAAGAATTAATGCTTGACAAACATCTTTTACACTAACAAAATCTCTGGATTGTAATCCATCTTCAAAAATAATTGGAGATTTACCATTAAATAGCCTTGTACTAAAAATTGAGCATACACCTGTATATGGATTTGAAAGAGCTTGTCTAGTACCATAAACTAAAAAAAATCGTAAAATTGTAGTATCAATTCCATAGGTATCCCCTATTAGTAATCCCATTTGCTCTTGTGATTGTTTTGACAATGCATAAATTGAATTAGAATCAAAAGGAGTCTCCTCATCTGTTAAGAGTGGTTTTACATTTAGACCGCAATTTGGACATTTTATCTCCCATTCTCTATTCTCTAATTGCTTTTTTTTTCTCATTTTAGGAAAAATAACACCGCATTTATCACAATAATATTTTCCTTCACCATACACCGTATTGGATGAAGCAATAATTAATTTTTTTATATCATGCTCTGAATTGGATAAAATATCAAGCATATTTGCTGTTCCGAGAATATTATGTTCTACATACTTTTGAATCTGATACATTGATTGACCAACGCCAACCATGGCCGCTAAATGAAAAATTACTTCGTTTTCTTTTATTAATTCCTCTAATAGGTTATAATCAACAACAGAACCATTTACAAATTTCGCTTTCTTATTTAAATATTCAGGTGGTGACTCTTTTTTATAATGTACTTGTTCTTCTAAGATATCTAAAACGGTGACTTCATGGTTATTCTTTTCGATTAATTTATCAACTAAATGAGATCCTATAAAACCTGCTCCACCTGTTATTAAGATCTTTTTAGTCATTAAGCTTTTTTCTCAAGTAAATAATTGATATTAATAGTTTTCCATTAAAAATAAAGAATTCTTTAACTGAATTTAATAAGAATTAATTAATCATAGCCTGCATCGAATTTATCTGTTTAAATTCACAAATTATTTCAATTAAGAAATAAATTCATTATTATTAGAATTAATTTCGAAGGATCCTTCAAAGAATGAAAATTCGTTCAAAAGCACCGTTTCGTGTCAGTTTTGGGGGTGGAGGAACGGACATGCCTCCCTACTGCACTGAACACGGAGGATGTGTTATTAGTACCACTATCGATCGACATGCCCATATAACTATTGAACCAAGAAATGATAAAAAGATTAAAATTTTTGCAATCGATTCTAATCAAGAATTTTTATTTAATATTGGTAATAAGGATTATTCCAGTGATTTTGAACTTTTTAAAGGAGTGGTTAATTTTTTAGGGATCAATGAAGGTTTTAATATTACCACATATTCTGAATTGCCTGCTGGATCAGGAATGGGAGGCTCCTCTTCTTTATGTGTAGCATTAATAGGTGCATTCAATAAATACTACCAATATGGCTATGATAAACACCAAATTGCCCAAAAAGCATGTGAAATCGAAAGGATTGAATTAAAACAAAAGGGTGGCTTCCAAGATCAATTTGCTGCTGCATATGGAGGTTTTAATTTCATAAAGTTTACAAACATCGTGGATGTAAGCCCAATTCAAATCTCAGAAGAAATGCTAAACGAATTACATTATCGTTTAATCTTATGCTACATAGGAGGTTCGCATTTTTCATCAGAGATTCAAGATGAAGTTTTAATGGGATATAAGTTCGAAAAAAAGTCTTTTATGGAAGCTATGGACGATTTAAAAGATGTAGCTCATTCTATGAAAAATATTGTTGAATCTGATAACTTATCAACATTAAACGAATTTGGAGATCTATTACATAGAGGTTGGTTAGCGAAAAAGAGTTTAAGTTCAAAAATATCAAATGAAGATATTGAAAAATTTTACCTTATATCCAGAAAATATGGTGTGCATGGTGGCAAATTACTTGGTGCTGGGGGAGGAGGACATTTACTATTATTTTCTGAACCAGAAAAGAAATTTCGTGTGATACATGAATTAGAAAAAATAGGGGGTATAATTGTTAATTTTCATTTTGATTCAAAAGGTCTTGAAGTTTGGGAAGTAAATGATTAAATTAATGAATATTAAAAAACATAAAATATTGAATAAGTGATAGTAATGGAAAATGAAATAATTGCGAGTTTGGAAAAAACAGTAAAGGTTATTAATGGAATTAAAGAATTTTCTCCTCTAATTTCAAAAATTTCTCTCTGTATAATAGATGCTTATAAAAACAAGAAAAAGGTAGTTCTTTTTGGTAATGGTGGCAGTGCGGCAGATGCCCAACATATAGCCGCTGAATTCGTAGGTAAATTCTATAAAGATCGTGAATCTCTTCCGGCTTTGGCATTTCATACAAATACTTCCGTAGTTACTGCTACTGCAAATGATTTTGGATATGATAAAATTTTTGAGAGACAAGTCTCTTCTTTTGTTAATAAGGGTGATATTGTTATTGGAATTAGTACATCGGGAAATTCTCCTAATGTAATTAAGGGACTAGAAAAGGCAAAAGAAAAAGGTGCTATTACGATTGGATTTACTGGAAAAAAAGAAAATCAAATAGAAAGAATTGTTGATTACTGCCTTAAAATACCCTCAATAGATACTCCTCGAATTCAAGAAGGGCACATAACAGTAGGTCATATAATCTGTTATTTAGTAGAAAAAGAACTTTTTGGATAAATGTGAAATAAATGAAGAAAATAGCAGTTTCAATACATGCCACTGACGATTTTAACTTAGAAATAATTAAGGGATTAAAGGATCTAGATTATATTCATATTGATGTTATGGATGGTAAATTTGTTAATAATACAAATCTTAACCTCGATGTTTTTAGAATAATAAGAGAGAATTCAAAATATTATATTGTAGCACACTTAATGGTTATAAATCCATATGATTATATCGAGAAAATTATTGATTTTATTGACATTTTTCTCTTTCATTTCGAGTCAGAATATGTAATGGAGGAGATAATTAATAAAGTTAAAAAATTTAATAAAAAAGTAGGTTTAGTTATTAATCCAGAGACAAATATTTCTCAGATTGAGCCATATTTAAAATTTTTAGACGAAATTTTAGTAATGTCAGTTAATCCTGGTTGGTCTGGACAGAAATTTATTCCAGAAGTTATTAACAAAATTAATCATTTGGCTCAATATAAAAATAAATATAATTTTATGATAAGTGTTGATGGAGGAATTAATATTAACAATGCAAAATTGTTAAGAAATGCTGATATTCTGTGTAGTTCAAGTACAATTCTAAATGCTAAAAATCCCAATAAAGTTATTGAAAAATTAAAAAATATTCATAAAAAGAGTTAATAAGTTAACTAATTTTGAGATTTAGATTCTTTTCTTAAAAAAGATGTAAATCCAAAAAAGATTATTATACTAAGACATATAATTATAATAATTTATGATAAAATAATAGAATAAAAGCTAGAAAATAGAAACGAATTTTTTTTTTGATTGTATTTTGAAATGGAGATCCTCGATAAAGTAAAAAGCTGGAATGGTAGAAGGATTTTAGTTATTGGTGAAGCATTAATAGATAAATACATAAAAGGTTTTGCTGATAAAATATCACCTGATGCACCAGTTCCTAATATAAAAACAGAGGAAAATCTTTCTTATTTAGGTGGCATTGGACTAGTATTAAAATTTATTAAATCATTGGGAGGAATTCCAGAGGTTTGTACTATAATCGGAAATGATTATGAAGGGGATTTTTTCTTAAAAAAAATTAAAGAATTTAATATTGAAGCTTCAGGGATAATCATGGATGATAATATTGCCACACCTCAAATTACAAGAATAAAGGCAATGAATCAGCATGTTCTTAGATTAGAAACTGATTATTCAAGTGATTTTTCGGACTCATTGATAAGGAAATTCTTAAAAATAATAGAAACGAGATCTAAAGAATTGGAAGCCATTCTTATTTTAGATTATGGAATGGGGGATTTATTTGAAGATATTTTTATTCAAAAGTTGATAAATATTTTAAAAGAAGCTTACATCAATGTTCCCATCATTACCCGTCCTAATTTAACCAATTATTATATGTACGAAAATGTAGACTTAATTAAAATGACGCTTCAGAAGGCTCTAAGAACTTTATCCATTGATTGCTGCAACGAAACAAGCGTTTCTATTGTAGCAAAAAAAATATTAAATACTACTAAATGTAAAAATGTATTATTAAACGATATCGAATCAGTATCCTATTTGTATAGTAAAGATTCTGAAAGGTTAGAAAAAATAGAGTCCATTTTAAAACAACCTGTTAGAAGTTATGTTGCCGTGGGGAGTAGCATAATGGCTATATTGGGTTTGAACTATGCTTCGAATATCTCCAGTTTAGATGCCACAAAATTAGCACTCTATGGTGCAACCCTTTCTGCCACTTTACCGCCAGTAGAATTCTATAATTCTGCAAAACTAATCAAATTCATCTCAACTAACTTAAATGAATAAATAATCGATAATTGATTAGAAAATGGTAATTACAAAAGCTGAAGAAAGCAAGTTATTATTAGATATTTTGGATATTAAAAAAGATATCCTTAAAATGATATTTTTGGCACAGTCAGGCCATCCTGGAGGTTCTTTATCCTGTACTACTTTAATTTATATTCTTTATAAAAAAGTTATGAAAATTAATCCTAAAAATCCCCAATGGGATGAGAGAGATATATTCATTTTAAGTAAAGGACACGCCGCTCCAGCTTTATATGCGGTCTTATCAAAAATAGGTTTTTTTAATAAAAATGAGTTATTTACATTAAGAAAATTTGGATCGAAATTACAAGGGCATCCTGTAAAAAATATTCAGTTTGGAATTGAAATTAGCACAGGATCTTTAGGAATGGGGTTATCTATTGGAATTGGTTGTGCATTATCAGCCAAATTGGATAATAAAAAAGATAAAGTTATTTATGTTCTTCTTGGTGATGGAGAATTAAATGAGGGTTCAATATGGGAAGCTGCTATGGCAGCTTCACATTATAAACTAGATAATTTAGTTGCGATTGTCGATAGAAATGGGATTCAATTAGATGGTTCTACTGAAGAAATCATGGCTTTGGAACCATTAGCTAATAAATGGAGTGCATTTGGATGGGAAGTAATTGAAGTTGATGGTTCAAATATAAAGGAAATAATCTCCAGTTTCGAAAAATCTATAAAAATCATAAGAAAACCTACAGTAATAATTTCGTATCTTATTAAAGGGGCTGACATCTCATTTATGGAACATACTAGCAAATATCATGGTCGTGCCCCGAATGAAGAAGAATATAAAAAAGCTATAAAGGAAATCGAAAAAATTAAGAAAAAGATAAGAGGATATTAATTTGAACATAATGCCTATGAGAGACATTTTTGGAAAATTTTTAGTTGACAATGCAGAGAGATACAAAGATATTGTTGTTTTAGATTGTGATTTATCAACATCTACAAGAACAAAACTGTTTGCTGAAAAATTTCCTAACAGATTTTTCAATATGGGTATTGCTGAACAAAATATGGTTGGAACTGCTCTGGGTTTCGCAATATCAGGAAAAATACCGATTGTTAGCGGATTTTCTATATTTACGACTGGAAGGGCATGGGAATTTATAAGATTTGCTTGTCATGATAAATTAAATGTAAAAATTATTGTAACTCACGGAGGTATTGTAGGAGAGGATGGAAGTACTCATAATGCGTTGGAAGACTTATCATTAATGACTACTCTTCCATATTTAACCGTTTTAGTACCAGTGGATAATATTGAGTTGATTCAGATACTGGATTATGCAGTTAATACTGAAGGTCCATTTTATATAAGATTACCCAGAGGTTCTTTCCCTAAAATCCATAATGAAGATTTTAAGTTTTCTATAGGAACTCCGGATGTCCTTAAAAAAGGTAAAGATATTTGTCTAATAGGCACAGGCTACGGAAGCGTATTGGGCTTAAATTCAGCATCACAAATAGAAAATGAACTAAATCTTAGTGTAAAAGTTATTAATCTTTCTACTATCAAACCTATTTATGAAGATAAATTGATTAATGAAATTAATGATATGAAAGCAATAGTTATAATTGAAGAACATAATATTTATTGCGGAATAGGTAGCATTTTAGCACGAATAATTTCTGAAAAAAAAATAATTCCTATGAGATTTATTGGAATAACTAATTCTTTTGGGCAATCTGGGAATAGAGAAAAAATTCTCAACGAACATGGATTAAATGTAAAATATATTAAGAATCAAGTAGAAATATTATCTAAATATTTTAATCTGTCATAATTCTAAATATAGTACTATATAACTAATGATATTTATGGAGATTAATCAAATATATAAGAAGATAAAAGATCAAATAAATAAATATTTTCGATTCTTTACATGTCAAATTAGAATGTTGCCAGATTTTATAATTATCGGGGCAATGAAGTGTGGAACTAGTTCCCTATATAATTACTTAACATCGCATCCATATATAGGAAAAGCAAGAAAGAAAGAAACTCATTTTTTTGATTTGCAGTTTAATAAAGGTCTTAATTGGTATAGATCTTTTTTTCCACTTTTAGCACGAAAAGCTTTTACCAAAATTTTTTTAAGGCATAATTTTATAACTGGAGAAGCAACTCCTATGTATATACTCCATCCTCACGCTCCTAGGAGGATATATTCTCTATTACCAAATGTCAAATTAATAATATTATTAAGAAATCCCGTTGATAGAGCTTATTCCCATTATAATAAATATAAAAGACATTTGATTAAACTGGGTAAAAATTATTTATCTTATGAAGAATACATGATAAATTCTATTAAAAAATTAAATCAAGGTTTATTTAACTTTAGAGAAGATACGAAATATGAGAATTCATTTCTATCTAAGGAATCTGTATTTGCGAGAGGAATATATGTGAATCAAATTAAAAGATGGCATAAATATTTCCCAAAAGAACAGATCTTAATTCTAAAAAGCGAAGACTTGTTTAATAATTCCCGTAAAACATTAGAAAAAGTTTTTAGATTCTTAACTCTACCAAATTGGGAACTTAATGAATATAAAAAATTTGGTAAAGTAGGATATCCAGAAATGGATTTGAAAATGAAAGAGAAATTATATAATCTGTATAAACCATATAATCAACAATTATTTCAATATTTAGGATTAAATTTTAACTGGGAATAAGAATATCTCGCTTTATTTTAACGTTTTGAAAAAGAGATAAAAGCAATTGCTTTCTTAATAAACTCCACTAATAATTAATAAGCTCGTTAAATATTTAATTCATTTCCCCGAATAAGTAACTAATAATAAATTATGTTAAATTAAAATAATTGATTTAAAAGTTAAATTTGATTTTTAAATGAAATTTTTCTCCTTATTTTGTTAATTTAATAAATACTTCTTCTAAACTGGGTTTTAGCTCATTTAAATGTAGAACTGGATATTCTTTTAAAATTGCTAACAAATCTTGAAAGTAATTTTCATTTTCAATAAATAAAGTGATTTTATCTTGACTTTCATTAATATTACTCACAAAATCTTCTGATTTTAGAATTTTAATTAAATTATCTTTATGGTTTAAAATTTTAATTTCTAATTTCATTTTATCGGAGATTAGTTTTTTAAAATTAGCTTGAGTGTCGATTTTTATTATATTACCTTTTTTGAGAAATGCTATTCTATCACATAGTCTAGAAACCACATCCATTTGATGGGAAGTTAAAAAAATAGTTGCTCCTAAGTTTTGCAAAATATTGATTACATCCAATAATGACTTGGGGTCTAATCCTAACATCGGTTCGTCTAAAAATAATATTTTAGGTTCAATTAACAAAACCCTTGCTAAGGCTAATTTCAATTTCATTCCCTTGGAATAATTTTCAGCATATTGATTTAACCACTTTTTTATATTTAGTTTTTCTGTGATTTCATAAATTTTTTCATTATAATTCTTGATTCCATATAGTTTACAAAAAAATTTTAAATTTCTATAACCACTAAGTCTATGATATATCATCTCGCCTCCTAACATCAAACCCACATTTTCCCTTACATACCAAGATTCTTTCAATATGTTGTGTCCTAAAATCTTAGCATAACCACTTGTAGGTTGTATCAAAGTAGTTAATATTGAAACTAATGTCGTTTTTCCCGCTCCATTGGGACCAAGTAGTCCAAAAATCTCCCCCTTTTTAACGTTCAAATTAATATTCTTCAATGCATGTATCGATTTGTTTTTACCTTTAAGCCAATATACCTTAGTCAAGTTAAAAATTTCGATATCATATTCATTTGATGTGTTATTATTCAATTAACTTCTCCTTCCTTTTTTTAATACCCTACAATTCCATATTTTTTGTATACTTTATTAAATAAATAAACAGCAATAATTGGAGATATTATCGTAAATACAATAAGTATGATAATGTGTGTCGGTGTAATATACCTCATTGATACTTCATATTCAATTCCTGAATACCATGTGAGTCTCAATAAATCAAAAATATAATAAAACGGATTTATTAATATAATAAAGTGAAGAGATTTAGGGAATATTTCTAGAGGAATATTAGTACAGCTGAATAGGAAAGTAAATCTTAAAATTATAGTTAAATATGCTATATATTCCTCATTGGAAATCGAAAACACTGCAATAATTAAACCCAAAGCCCCAAATATTAAGAATATAGCCAAAAAGATCAATAAAATTAAAAAAATAATGAATAATGGAATTGGATAAAGTATTAATGCTATTACAAAAAGAATCGAAAAAGGTATACCTACCACAACTAATTCTGAAATTAAAACACTTACTAGTAATGTAAATCTGTTAACTGGAGCGACCATTATGGCACTTATAGTTTTCCAATATTTTTCATTTATAAATAACCTTTTATATTCCATAATAACTGGCTTAGTGAATTGAATGCAAAAAGCAATGAGCAAAAAGAGTACAAAATTACTTGAATCCCAATATCCAATCTTATATCCTGGTCTTGCTTTAAAAATCGCACCAAAAAGTATTATGAATAAAAACAATTCAATAAGAGGAGTTAGAAAACGTGAAAAAAATTGAGTTCTAATTCGGAATTCAAGATAAAGACTTTTTTCTATAAAGGCAAAAATCTGCCGAATATATCTCTTTATTGAATCTTTTTTCAACATAACCTTAATAATTATTATTTTTCTATCATATTATATTTTTTTAAAACGATTTCCAAATCATTATAAAGATTTTAAATATAAATCTAAAGTTTAAATCCTAATCCAACAACCTCATTTAGCTGATTATCGTTAAATATGCTAATATCCTTTGATTTCCATCTTCCCATTGAGGAAGGTATACGTACAATTTTAATTAATTTCTCAAATGTTTTGCTATCGAGCTTTAAATATAAAAATTCAAACAGTTTTCGGATGTTTTCATGGGGATTTGTACAAAGTTCATCAAAATTTAATAAATAAAAAGAATCTTTCCTTATTGTTTTACTTAATTTTAATGTTTTCTTATTTGCTTTAATCCAATATTCTAGTTGAGCTACGGGTATCAAATCATTGTCCTCAGGAACATTTATTCCATATAATATCCCCCAATTATTTAATTGATGCTTGTTTCTACTATATGCCATATCAAGTCCATGTCTTATCACATGGATATATTTTAAATCATTATAATAATTTGCAAGTTTCTTCAAAAAAATAGAGGTGCCTGGATTTTTCCAGCCCCAAATTTTAGTATTTTGAGATTTACATCTTGAACCAATTAAATTTATTAATCTTTTTACTATAAATTTAAAGGAAAATGATCTTAATATGATATCAGAAAAAAATACTTTAGTTAGCTTAAGATTGTCACATACATTTAATTTATCTCTGGTCATTATTTTTTCAAATATGCTTATATAAGAGTCAAACTTCCTAAAGTCTGGCAATTTACGTCTTATAATAAGATAATGAAACAATAGATTATCAAAAGCACCATTTAAATCATTTCCCATATAGACTCCACTGCTAATTAATAGTTTTGCTATAAGTCTTGTTCCACTTCCTCCTAAACCACCAATTACGATTGGAGTCATATTTCCTGAAAAAAGATGTTGTCTATTGTTGAAATTAACAATTTAGTTTATAAAAAATTTTAATATCTAATAAAATTTATTTCTTGTTTTAAATGATTTCTTTGCATTATTAAAAAGAAAATTTAGAAGGTTAACGTGATAAAAACATCTTTTAATATATGATTGATTCTGTTTATCTCCTTAATGTAATCCACTTTAAAAGAATAAGTTCATTATGCGAAAAGAGCGTGATTAAAAATAAAATTATAAATCTTAGAAAATTCATTTACGTTAAGAGTGTAATGATTGATTGATCAGAACGTAAGAAAATATGTTGATAACCTTAAAATTATTACAATTTGTTGAAAAGATTAATCTCGTTATATCAAAATTATATACAATATTGTTCCATAAATTAAAAAATAGGCGTTTATTTTTGAAGTTCAAATTATTTGAGCTTTCTCAAAAAGTTCTCATAATAATTTATAATAAACTATATAAAAAAATTCAAATGGTTTTAATATTAAAAAATAGTAAAAATTTACCTCCAATTAGAAGTAGAAACAAGAATTTATTTTTATTATCGAAAAATATAGTAGAATTTGTTATCAGAAATGATATAAACCAAAAAGAAGTATTTAAAGATTTAGACCAAGAAAGCAAAACAACAATTAATAGAGTACTAAAAAGTTTGGAGTTTTTTTATACTAATAGCATAATTGATAAAAATAATTTATTAACGAAAGATGAATTGAATAAAAAGAAAGAAATTAATGAAACTATAAAAACTGTTAAAAAAAATATTATTCTAAGAAATAAAAATTACAGGGGTTCTGTTTTTTACTCTCATAATGGTTTAAAGTTTCTGCCTCAAGAAATAAAATATTCATTAATTGATAAAGACTTTTTAGACTGTGGTGCTTTTAATGGCGATTCATCAATTGTATTTGCACGTTTTTATCAGCCAAAAAAAATATATGCATTCGAACCAGAACCAAAGAATTTTAAGCGTCTTATTGAAACAATTAAAACTAATAATCTTAAGAAAATAAAGCCAATAAGATTAGGATTAGGAGAAAAGGAAGGTGTATTGAGAATAAAAAGTCAGGGTGGAAGTTCTTTTATATCTGATAAAGGAGAACATCATGTTAAAATAATTACGATTGATGAATTTGTTAAAGAAAATAATCTTAATGTTGGCTTAATAAAAATGGATATCGAAGGTTTCGAGTTATACGCGTTAAAAGGAGCTGAAAAAACCATTCAAAAGTTTAGACCAATTTTATTGATATCAATTTATCATAATGGAAAACAATTTTTTGAAACGAAAAATTTTATTCAAAATATTTGTTCAAAATACAAAATTATTATTAGAAAATTGGATCCATTAATGTTATTTCGTGATATATGCATAATTGCATGGGTACATTAGGTTAAAAATTAATTACTATAATACTAATTAGGAGCATGAAAAATATTTTTAATAGTAAAATAAATTATTTTTTTTTTTTACCAATTCCTTTTAGAATTTTCTTAACAAGGTATATAAGGTCATTAACAAGTCGATTTAGAACTCTTCCAGATTTTTTACTTATTGGAGCTCCTCAATGTGGGACCACATCTTTGTATAATTACATTATTAACCATCCTTATATAGCTCCTTCATTTTTAAAAGGAGTTCAGTTTTTTGATCGTAATTTTACTAGAAATCTTAATAAATATAAAGCCTTTTTCCCCCCTTTATTTTTTAAGAGGATCTTTAAATATATTTATAATATTGATTTAATTACAGGAGAAGGTTCACCAGATTATCTTTATCATCCTTATGTTGCTAAAAGAGTCTTTCAATATCTTCCAAAAATAAAAATTTTGATTTTATTAAGAAATCCTGTTGATAGAGCTTATTCACATTATCAACGTTTAGTTAGATTTGGAATTGTCAACTTATCTTTTATGAAAGCTATCGAAAGGGCTGTTGTTATAGCTGAAAAAGAGAAAAAGAAGTTAAAAAATAATCCCTACTATAATCCTTCAAAATATCTGCGATATTCTATTTTAGAAAAAGGAATTTATGTTGATCAAATACAAAATTGGTTTAAATATTTCCCTAAAAAGCAGATTTTAACAATTGAAAGTGAACAATTTTTCTTCAATCCTTCTAAAACAATGGAAGAAGTATTTAGATTTTTAAATGTCCCTCCATTAAAGGCTGAAAATTATAAAAAATACAATGTTGGTAATTATTCAAAAATTGATACTGAGATTAGAGATTATTTATTAGAATATTATAAACCACATAATAGACGTTTATATGATCTCTTAGAAAGGCGATTTAATTGGGACAAATAACATTTAAAAATGTAGGTTAAGATTTTAAAGAGATATACATTAAATTTGGAGCAATATACCTATAATAATATTAAAATATTAAGTAAATAAATCTATGTTTATTTTAATCCAATCTACTATTTTTTTAACTCCATCGTGGGGATTCACCTTTGGAGTCCATTCTAATTGTTTTTTCGCTTTGGAAATATCTGAAACAAAAATCCTTTGATCACTTGGACGCCAATTAAAAAATTCATATTTTATATTATTTTTTGAAAGTTCTTCTAAAATTTCAATTAATTCTAACAAAGATAATGTATTGTCAGCACCACCTCCTATACAAAATACATCGTGTTTTATTTTATCGGCCTTTTTTATAAATGCATCAAAAACATTGATTAAATCCGAGATATATAATATGTCCCTTACCTGCTTACCATCACCAAATATATTTATCTTTTTTCCTGTTAATGCAGAAATAATTAAATGGGCGACCCAACCTTGATCTTCCACTCCAAACTGTCTCGTACCATATATACAAGACATTCGAAAAACAGCTGATTTCAAACCATAGGTATGTGCATATTCTTGAAAGTAGATATCTGAACATAATTTTGAAGCGCCATAAGGAGTATGTTCACATAAATCTATTGGAAAACTTTCAAATATACCTAATGCGTTTTCTTCTAAAAATTGATACCGAGAATCAGATTCAATAACTTTCAAATTATTTACATTATTGCCAAAAACCTTGTTTGTAGAACAAAATATAATAGTGGGGTTTAACTTCGATCTCCTTATCGCCTCTAAAAGACTAAATGTCCCTATCATATTATTTTCAAAATCTGTTAATGGATCTATAATCGAGGTTGTGACAGCTGTTTGTGCTGCAGTATGGATAACAATATCTATAGGATTTTTCTTAAAGAAAGATTTTAAAAAATTATAATTCTTTATATCTCTCTTGAAAAAGAGAATATTATCATATTGTTTCAGATAATCCCAATTATATCGAAAATTATTATTAGCTTTTTTTAAGAGTTTGGCTCTCGAAAGGTTATCAATTATGTATATTGTATTTACTTTTTTATTTTTTGCATAAAATTCAGCTACGTGAGACCCTATAAATCCCCCGCCCCCGGTAACCAGGATGTTTGCCATATTTCTTGTTAATCACTATTTTTAAAATTATAAAATAAAATTAAGTTTAAATAAAGGACAAAACATTTATTTTTTCTCCTAAATATCTAACAATTTAATAAATTGGATAATAATATATAATTTTTGCGCGCACATTGAAAAATGTTTCAAAGAGAATTAAAAAAATCCTTGAATTTGATGGTTATTTTATCCCAATTATAATAATTTACAACTCTATTATACCCGTATTCTCCCATCTCACTTCTCATGTCCTCGTTTTCATAAAGTAACTTTATTTTTCGTACTAGATCATTTAAATCATTTGGTTTTATTAAAAAGCCAGTTTTATTATGAATAATTGCTTCTGTCATTCCACCTGAGAAAGAACCAATTACGGGTAATTTAAAATAATTGGCCTCTAAAAATACAATTCCAAATCCTTCAATTGATTTTTCTGTTGCTACGGAAGGCATTAAGAAAATATCTGACAGTTTATAATATTGATTTCTCTTTAATCCCCCAAAGGTTCCCAAAAATTCAACTTCATTATTAAGATTTAGCTCTTTAGTTAAGTTTTTTAATTTTTCTGTTTCTGGTCCATCTCCAATTAAATAATATTTAATGTTAATATTTGGGACTTCATTTTTTATTCTACTTACAGCTTTAATAACTAAATCAAAGTTTTTTCGAAACACATGGCGCCCTACACTAATTAATATAAATTTTTCTTCAGGAATTTTAAAATCTCTCCGTAGTTTAGCTTTTGAGTCATCCAGTTTATAATTTTTTAAATTTAATCCATAAGGAATAATCTTGAGCTGATCCTCAGTTAAGTGATGAATATTTTTTATATAGAATTTGGTTTTCTTATTACTTAATATAATTTTATCAAGATTTTTGAAAAAATATGATATTGATGATATCTCTTTTTTTTTATAAAGAAAATCATTCCCATGTGCTAAAGAAATCACTTTTTTATTAAAAATTCTTGATAATATAAATATCAGCGGTAATGTAGTACCTGCATATGCACCAATAATCAGATCAACATCTAAATTATTTAGATAAGGATAAATATCAGCTACGTTATTAATTGTTTTAATTAACAATCTTGGTTTTAGAAGTAAATATGACAATATTTTTACTTTATGTGAAAAGGGAGTTCTATCATCTATGACTATACACCAGATAGATTTGATTAGAAAGTATAAAACTCTTTTATTAAAAAGTTCGAATAAAATTTCCCTTGAACTGTATTCTTTTCTATTTAATATTTTAAATACCTTATTATCTGCAGTATATTGATTAAAAACATAAATTTTAAACGATTTATTTCTATTTATGAAATTAAAAAGATTATTTATATGCTGAGCAACACCCCCTTTAAAAGGTAAGATATGTCCATATGTTATAATCGCAATTTTCATAATTACTTAATTTATATAGTAATTTTTTAAAAGTTTCAGTATAAAAGTTTTATAATAATCAAAATTAGAAATATCATTAATTATTATTATATGAGTTTCTAGCATAAATATAAAATTTTTTAAAATCAAGGTAAAATGTAGATTTTATGAAAATGGAGATGATTTATAGATAAAGATAAAAATATCAAATAAAATTATTATAAAAACAATAATAATATTAGAAAAAATTTTTCAAATAAAAACTCAAAATTTTTTAACCTTTTTTAATACTCCTATCAAATTTAAAGAGGGAAAGTGGTATATGAATGAAAGAATCATAGAAATGCCATTTACTCTCAATCAAATCCCTATAAATCAAGGTAAAAAACGTATATTAGATTTTGGCTGTACAAAAAGTTATTTAGCTTTACAATTAGCTTCATTTGGACATGATGTTGTAGCAATTGACCTCAGAAATTACGAATTTAAACATCCAAATCTAACTTTCTATAATATTAACATATTGGATTTCGATGATGAACAAAAATTTGATTATATTACAGCTATATCGGTTTTAGAACATGTAGGGTTAGGTCATTATGAGGAGGAAAAAGACACTAAAGCATTAAATATTACCGTATTAAAATTAGTGAAACTACTTAAAAATCAAGGCAAATTAATAGTTACAGTTCCATTTGGTAAAAAATATGAAAATACCTTTCTAAGATCATTTACTCATGAAGCAATAATTTCATTATTTTCAAGAAAAAACTTAGAACTAATTATTGAAGCATATTATTATCGAGAAAAGTTAAAATTTTGGAAAAAATGTGATCTTGAAAAAGCTAAGCAAATTTCAAATTCTTCGAAAGATAGAGGGCCGTTTGGAGTTAATTGCATAGGATGTTTTGTTTGGCAAAAAGTAGAATAAGAAAATATCTTTTTAAAAAATTTGATTAAAAACTTGCGGTAAGGTAAGAGCAAAAAAAATTATTATATTTCTATATATTTAAGGTTTAATTACTTTAAATAATAAAATCTTTGAATGCTTAATATAAAAAAATGTATCGAAAAACATATTAGGAAAAAGATGATTTAACAGTTCACTTATAGAAATCTCTTATAATAGAATAATCATTTTATGTTATAAAAAGGGAAGAAAAATAAAATATAAGATGGAAAAAAAAGTAATATTTATTACAATTGATTGTTTGAGAAAAGATCATTTAAAAATTTATCAATATAATAAAGATTCAGCACCTAATATAGAGAAAATTGCTAAAGAGGCTATAATTTTTGAAAATGCTATAGCTAATGGCTCTAATACGCCATCTTCTTTTTATTCAATATTCTCCTCTACAGTTCCTACAGCAGAGGGTAGTTATGCTCCAATCCCTTTTAATAAAAGAAAATTAGCAGAAGTTCTCCAGAAAAATAAAATTAAAACATGTGGTATACATTCTAATCCTCATTTAACTTCATTTTGCAATTATCATCTTGGTTTTGATTATTTCATTGATATTTTTGAAAATCCACAGTTTTCTATGCGAAAAAGATTAATAGACAATGTAAAATATATCTTTAATCGTTTAGGTTTAAAAGATTATTTAGATCGGATAAAGGCTATAATTTTTAAATTTTTACCATTAAATAATAAAATTTCTTCTTTTAAAACTGAAAAAATTAATGCTCCTTATTCAAATGCTAAAGTTATTGTTTCAGAGGCAATTAAATGGTTACACAATAATTATAATAAATCCTTTTTCTTATGGATTCATTTTATGGATGTTCATAGACCATATTATCCCCCCCTAAAATTTATAGAGGAAATTTCAAATGAACCGATTTCCGAATCATTAAAAGTATATCTAAATGATTTATTTGATAATTATAAGAAAATACCCAATTTTATGGAAAAAATTAATGATAGTCATATAAAAGCATTAAATATTTTATATGATGCGGAAATCCGCTACGTAGATCATTATTTAGGAATATTATTCACTTATCTTAGAAGGTTAAGAATATTTGACTCCACTTTTATAATATTAACGTCTGACCATGGTCAAGCTTTATTCGACCATAATCAACTGAGTCATGGTGTTACCTTATATGACGAGCTTTTAAAAATTCCTTTTATCATAAAAGGGGATCAAACATTTAATAAAAAGATTAGAATTTTTGACCAAATTGAGCTCTTAGATTTTGCTCCTACTGTTCTTGATGTTTTTAAACTTCCAAAAGATAATTCTTTCCATGGTAAAAGCTTAGTTGACTTAATAATGGGAAATGAAAGCTTTAAACAATATCAATATGTTATAAGTGCTATTTATTTTAGTAAGGATAAAATGTTTACTGCTTATTTTAAAGATTGTAAAAAATATTCTACTCTAATATCATGTAGAAGTTTGAACTGGAAATTGATTTATAATGATGAAACAAAGGAAAATGAATTGTATAATCTTAAAAATGATCCTAAGGAATTAAAAAATTTAAATAAAGCTCTTACTGATGAGCTATCCTTTATTAAAAATAAATTATTCCAAGAAATCCAACCATTCATTAAAGAATATGACGCAGAAAAAGAAATAATTAAAAATATTTTAAGTAAGGATTTTTATAAACTCTTGTGATTCTTTAAATGCTTAAAAAGAAAGCTATTATGAAAAAATAAAATATTTAACTTAAAGATTACAAGTTATTTTAAATGAGAAAAACCGACATCTTTAGTAAGAATATTGCGAATATATTTAAATATCTAATTTTTAAAGTAAAAAAATATCACACGATATATAATTTAAGAGAACAAATTTCATTAGAAGTATTAATTAATAAATACAAAGCAAATTATGAGAACATCATTATACCATTCAAAGAAGCATTATACCTGACAAAATATACAGGGAATCCAATTTTAGAGGGAGGAAAATCTGGAGAATGGGACGAGACAGGAATTTTTCAACCTTTTCTGTTTTATAATGGGCAAAAATATTTTTTATACTATGAATCCGAAAGATTAAGTAAAGCAAGGAACTGGCAAATAGGGCTCGCAACCGCAGAAAAAATTACTGGTCCTTGGAAAAAACATCCAGATAATCCAATTTTAAAATATACGGGTAATGAGGGAGATTTTGATAAAGTTTGTATAGCTGATCCAGCTGTGGTTAAGTATAATAATAGATATCATATGTTCTTTGATATGTTTGATGGGAAAACATGGAGAATTGGAAAGGCTTACTCCGATAATGGTATTAAATGGGAAAAACTTAGAAAAAATGGAAGAACTGCAATAATTCTTGATATTGGAGGGAAGAATCAATGGGATAATAAAATGATTCATTGTCCCGAAGTTTATTTATGGAATAACAAGCTTCATATGTTATATGGAGCACAAGGGACAGGTCATATTGATTTTGATACAGGATTAGCAATCCAAGTAGATGAAAATGGGGATAAATTTGAAAAGTGGGGTCAAGTAACAGCCGATGATATGTTTGAAAATAGTGTAACTGTCTCAAGATTACAAGCGGGTTTTATCATTAACGGAATTATCATTTCAGCACTAAGGATAATACAAAGAGATAATAATGATACAGTATACATGGTTTTTTCTGATGATGGAGGTAAATCATGGAATAAGTTATCTGGACCTATTTTAAAACCAGGTAAAAAAAATGAATGGGATTCTAAACTTTTTTATGGGTTAAATACTTGGATAATTTCAGAAAATAAGCTATGGACTGCATATCTAGGAGGAAAGAGAAGCGATTTAAGAAGTGTTGGTCTTGCTAGTATGAATATACCAAAAATTCTATAAATTTAACAAAATCTTTTTTACTATACATAATGGGATTTTTCTTTATTTTTTTTAATTGAATGAAATAATATAGAATTTTGAAGGATCTTCCAAAAATTTTATTAAAAAACCATTAATATTCGTTTAATATTCTAGTAGAATTATTCCTTTTTCTTCAATATTTTTACAGGAATTTTTGATTTGGTTAAAAGAGCCCACTTTTTTATGTACAATTTTTAAATAATCGAGTTTTATGATTTGTTTATTATATAAACTTAAAAAGTATTTTAAATTTCTGTGATAATCCCATCTAACGTATGAATAAGGATATTTTATACCCATTTTATAATAGGGATCGTCATATCCTATATCATGAATTGAAATCTGATTTAAATGATATTTTTGCTTAAATTTTATTTTTTCTAAATATTTATCTGGTTTAGAAGCAAATTCTGAAGAAATGATTAAAGTATCTATTTTGTAGTTTATTCGATCGTTTATGATCTCATCATTAATTAATTTTTTATAATGCACCCCATCAATTTCATCTTTCTCTTTTGGATTTATTATCCCTACTTTTGTTCCAGAAATTTTAATTAATTTAAATAAAAGAATTGAGAAGAAATCTAATCCATAAATTAAAACCGATTGCTTAAATTTTGGATTGATTTGTCTTAAAATTTTCATAGCAAAAGAGGCATAAGGAATAATTGAAATGAGTTTAAGATCTTGCATATTAGCAAATTTAAAAACAATATTTTGAGACATTTGACTGATTAACTCTTGTGTATGAGAGATGAAAACTACAAAATCATTAATCTTGAAATTATAAATATTTTGGTTAATACGATTAATAATCCCACCACAAAATATAGGTTTATTTATTGGAGTTACATTATTTTTAAATACTGGATCATCAGGTAAGTTTGAAAATACAGCATACCGATTAATTATTTGAACTTGGTCATCAGGAAAAAAATATTGATTGCTTTTCATTTTCTTATTCATAAAAGCTTGTTTTAATGCTAATAATCTTTTTATTTTTAATTGACTCTATTATATTGAAACATAACTCCATGGATCTTAAAGCATCAGTAACACTTAATAATGGAAGTCCTAGTTCTAAATTAAAATTTATAATATTAGATATCTCCGTCTTATGACCTTTATCCTGTTGGTCCAACCTCCAATTTCCAAATTCATAACCTGAAGTATTCATGATTAAAAAATCATCAATTATGATAG
>JBHLNT010000199.1:0-7678 GCA_048941265.1 Promethearchaeota archaeon | reverse complement strand
TAGTATGCGAGGAGGGAGAAGTCGTAACAAGGTAGCCGTAGGGGAACCTGCGGCTGGATCACCTCCTATTTTTAATTATTTCATATGTGGAATCTACTTATTTGAGAGGATTCTTAATTAACTTTCACTCTTTTCTTATACGCATTAAACATTCAGAAATTTTATATTCTTACTTCAGGTTATAGAATCAATTCTCATTTTTCTATATACTTAATAGCAGATATTCTAATAAATTAGAAATAGTTGCGTTTTTATAGATTTAACTAAAACTAAATTAATCTGAAAAAAGGATTGATTGATATTTAAAGAAAACTAAATGATGATGGACCAAAAAAATTCATATAAAATGTTTCTTATAATTGCAGTTATTTTAAGTATAGTAGGAGTAGGTTGGCTTTACGTAAAATATCTTTCTGAGATTAACGAATCACTTTTAACCATAAAAGGTGCAAGGATTCTCGCATTCATTATTTTAATTAGAGTTGGAGTATTATCAATAATGTCTTTTTATGTATTTCATCAATGGTTTAAACAAGAAAAACAATTTCTTTCAGATCTACCATTTCTCTTTGGACTAGTTTTTCTAACTTTAATCTTTGGCAAATTTTTAGATTTGTTATTTAATCTCACATTTTTTACGTTAAACAGAGAAACTACCCTATTTTTACTAAAAATTCGCTTCTTTATCTTAATCATGACATTATTTCCTTTTCTGTATCTTAGCATAAGGATGATCTTATATTATCTTTCTTTAAAAGAAAGATTTAAGAGACTTGGAAATCAAAATTATCAAAATAAACTCACGTTGTTTTTCTTGGCACTAATTGTATCTATTGAATCAATTGCTATAATATTAGCCCCAAATTTTACAGTAATTGGGATTCTATTACCATGTTTTGTTATACCATCACTTTTAACTATTATATGGCTTTTCTATTTCTCCTATAAAAATAAGGCTCTCCCTTCAGTTAATTCAAAGGTTTTAACAATAGGATTTAGTGCATTATTATTCTCCCAATTTTTTAGACCCATTGCACAAAATATTTTTGGCGAAACTATGACATATGCAATTATCGTCGAAGGAATTGATTTTTTTGTTTTTCTTATTATTTTTATAGGATTTTACTTAGAAGCTTATTAATACTGTTAATTTATTAGTTTTAAGATTACTTTTTAAATTTTAATTTAAAGTAATAGATAAAAATTATAAAATTTCAATAATCAAATTAAAATTAAAACAAAAGGTTGAGAATTATGAGTGAAAAAAATTGGAATGTATTATCATTTAAGCTTTTAATAATAGCAATTATTCAGTTTATCGTTCTTTCTACTATTGCCATGATATTTTATACGGGAGGTACGAAATTAGATCCTGATGCCTCATCTTATTCTTTTTGGGCTAATTTCTTTAGTGATTTAGGGCGTACTAAATCACTTTCTGGAAAACCTAACTTAATTTCATGTGTTATTTATATTATCTCAGGTACTATTTTAGCGATTTCTATAACTCCTTTCACAATTTCTATATCCCATTTCTTTAAAGAAGGAGAACTAGAGAAAAAATTACGAATATTATTAGTTTTTTTTGGATTTATTACGTCTAGTTTTTGGATTGCTGCTATGATAACTCCCTGGGATTTATACGGAAATACACATTTATTATTTGGCATTATTTATACTACTACAGGTGTTATTGTATTATTGTTGTTAGCAATTATGATATTTTTAAATGATTCATACCCGAACAAGTACGCATTCATTCTTATATATTACTTTGGCATTTACTTTTTCAATCTTATAATTGTTATCTTGTTGAGGTACAATCCAAACACAGTTTCAAGCTTAATAGTTCAAGCAACTTTTCAAAAAATTACATTATATCTTTTTCTGGGTGTTTTTATTTATTTAGGAAATGGAGCTTTAAAATTTAATAAATTATGTTAGTATAATAATAAAATTAATTCAATTTTTTTTAAGTTTTTATTATTTTTATGAATTTTTACTAGGTTATCCATATAAAATGAAATAATTTTCATAATGAGATTTATGCAAAAATTGAGTCCTTTTTATAAATCCTTTACAAATAAAGTTTAGCTAAAAATTTTTTTAAGTTATTTATGTGATGGTTAAATGGAAAGAAAAGATTTATATAAACTAAAATTGACAATTTCTACAATTTTAGGGCTAATTGTTATAGGATGTTTTTACATAATAAATGTGGATGCAATTGTTGAAGGGTTCTCGACAACAGAGGGGATGATTTATGTGGTTTTAATCGAGATTTTTCTAATAGTTTGTATTTCTAGTATGACGGTGTACATGTTTCATGAATGGTTTAAACAAGAAATGCAATATCTCTCTGATTTACCATTTTTATTTGCGGCATTCTTTTTATTTTTAGTTTTCGGGAAGATTCTTGATTTATTGTTTTTTCTAACGTTCTTTACACTCGGAGATCTTATGACTCTTTTATTAATGAAAGCCCGTTGGTTAATAGGGGTGTTAACAGTACTACCTATGCTATTCCTAAGCATTGGAATGTTATTATATTATCTTTCATTGAAAGAAAAGTTTGATAACCTTAAAAATGAGGAATACAGGGATAAATTAAGAGTAGTACTTCTTGCAATAATCATTTTTATGGAAATAATAGCGATAATCCTCGCTCCAAACATAGATGCAGTCCTTCTTTTACTACCTTTATTTGTTGTGCCTTCTCTCATTATGATTGTTTGGTTATTTTATTTCTCATGGAAAAATAAAGCACTCCCTAAAGTCAATTCAAAGATTTTAACCATAGGATTTTTTATGATATTAATCTCGCAATTTATTCGTCCTTTAATACATAATTCTTTCGGAAATGAAACAATATATGTTGTAACTACAGAAATTTTTTCGATTTGTGTATTTACGGTGATATTCATAGGATTTTATAAAAAGCCAAAATTCTAATTTTCTGATAAAATTCTTTTTTTTATTTATATTATAGAATCGTAGAAAATTATATAGGTGTTCTTTTTCTAAAAATTATATTATAGATTTATTTATTATTAATTGATTAATATGATAAAACTATATCATATCAAAATCAATAATTTTAAATCGAAAATAGTCATAGGCTAAAATTCGTGGTGCTATGATTTTTTTCTTTACTTTTAAAATACCTGCAAAAATGAGATCTAAAGCTAAAAAAGATGCACATAACCTTACAATTGGTGCAAATGATCGCGCTCCAAGTGTTCCTGAAATCATTTGATCAAAAAATCCTGGTTCACGATCATAAAATTGTTGAATTCCAGGAATTTGAAATATATTAGGAAGAAATAATTCATTAGTATGAGATTTATCTTTTTTAACTTCCAGAATTTGTTTAATAGTCATACCTTGGGTTTTTAATTTGTAGCAACTCTCGTAATCAATGCTTTCAGAGGTGAACCACCACGCCCAAAGACAAGGAATTGCCCAAGACTCCAACATTGGAATGTTTAATTTTCTACACTCTCTAGAGATTATTATCGATGCAATAAAATCATCTAAGGTTAAAGCAACTATCTTTATTTCTTTTAATGTTTTACTTATAGTTTTTTCATCTACTTTATAGAATTTTTGAATTTGTATTTCTGGATTTATTTTCTTCATATATATTTCAAGAACATCTACTTTATTTTTACCAATATCATCATTTATGCATATTTGTCGATTTAAATTTGTTGAATCAAATTTATCATGATCACAGATCGTCAATTGCTCACAACCAGCTCTTACTAATTGTTCTACTAAAGGGCCTCCTAAACCTCCAACACCAAAAATTCCAATAGGTGTCTTTCTTATCTTCTCTTGTTCACTAAATTTTAAGGGGCCTATATTCCTATTTATCTGATTCCAATAATTATCTGACCATTCATAGCGTTTTCCATACTTAAAAACCATCAATTAACTACCCATATATATTTTTTTAATAAAATGTAATGAATATTTTTAACTTCAGTCTTATTTAAAGAAAAAATTATGTCATTTTTTTTCTTAAAATTATTTTTTGAAAAAAATATGGAAAAATATTCTTTATTACGCAGTCTGGTATTCTATCAAATTTAACTTGAGGAGCGAAACGAAAAATTAAATATAACCTGAAAATATTATTTTCTTAAAAATTTTCTGTCTTAAACTAGAAGATAGAAGCAATTTGCTATGCCATTTTGTCTACAGGATACTTTAAAGATACTTATTGCTTCAGGACTGCTAATTATCAATTTTACCTCGGAACCGTTTAGTTCTTTACGGGGTTTTACTTTAATCACGCACTCAATTAAATCTGATATATGATCAATATATTGTTTTCTAGTTTTTTCTATAGAAATTATTAATTGGCTCCTTTCAATTATTCCCGCTCCATAAAAAATTCCGATCATTTCTGCTAATTTTTCATTTGATGCTAATTTTAAAGAATCCACATTAACTCCACTATTTTTTAAATGCGATTTTCATATCATACTATTATTTATATAAAGGAAATGAAAAGAATCGAAATGAAATAAAAAGATCATAATTGAAATTCCAGGATTAAATGTCTTCGGTCCCTTACACCTTTCATCTTTCGTGCTGCTGAGGCATTTGCTTTGTTATCGGATCCAACCGGCCAAGATCCCCATCTCAAACCTTCACGATAAACCTTTACCGAAGTCGCTCCATACATTAACATTGCAAGACCATTTCTTCTATGTTCAGGATGCACAACCCAGTAATGAAAACTTGCTGAATCTGTACGGCCTCTTCTATCTTTACTAAAC
Source organism: Promethearchaeota archaeon (assembly GCA_048941265.1). Classification (GTDB taxonomy): domain Archaea; phylum Asgardarchaeota; class Lokiarchaeia; order Sigyniarchaeales; family SOKP01; genus LW40-45. The sequence continues at coordinate 2,891 of JBHLNT010000199.1, read as the reverse complement.
GGATTAGGAATAATATGACCCCATGCGACCATTTTACCTGTAGGTTTGTAATATACTACCCAGATGTGTGATTCTGTACCATATTCATAAATAAAATCAAAATGTACTTGAAAATTAATGGGATGTGCTGGAGAGATCTGAGCAGAGGGTGGCATATAATTCATATGTAACCGTTTCATATCCTCTCGATATTCCATAATCTTCTCTTTTGGAGGGTGAAGTATCTCATAATCGCTAAAATCGTATAAAGATCCATCTCTTTTCTTGAGGGTGTAAGGGTTCATTTTAATAACTACTACATCATACCGATCTTCTTCAAACTTCACATAAAATCCCTTTTTTAAAAAAGTCTGTTGATAGATAGGAGGATTGACTGGACACCCCACGAACAGTGATTTACTGCTTCCTTCGACCATGAAACCCCATCCGAAAATAACTGCGGGAATGTTGATTGGACCACGAATATATGAATATTTTTGTTCTTTAGCATATTCTATTAATTTATCAATTAAAAAAGAAATCTTATGTTCTTCATGATCATAGATCCCAAATAATCCAAAAAACATTGTATCTTGTCCATCATCATAAACAAGTGTCATTCCAATCACATTATCGGCTTGAACATTTAAAAGTTCTGTATTGAATTTTTCCTTTAAAAGTATTGCTTTTGCTTTATATGCCTCAAATGTAGGAATGATATATTTATGGAATTCTTGGAGTATAGGGATGCTAATTCCTAAGTGAAGATATTGTAGGATTTCCTCAGGATTATTTATAATCTGTACTTCTAACCTTGATAATAATGAAATTTCTGATTTTAGTGATATTTCTGACTTACTTTCTTTATAATAAATTGGCTCCATACTAAAGAATTCTAATAGTTATATATAAAGAAAAAATTTTGTTCTTATATCAGATTTAATTCTTGAATATTCTGATCAATATAAAATAATGAAATAATTTGAAAAATGAAAAAAAAATAACTCCTCAAAAAACCTTATAAATAATTTTATTAATTCTACCTTTATAGAATTAATACATCGTAACTCCTAAGATATCCAATAATGCTTTATTTTCCACATAAACAGTGATTTTGCCATCAACTGGACCATTACAGAAATTAAATAGAATTCTATCCTCAAAACAATTTATTTGCGAGTTATATTCCCAACTTGGCACATATCCTCTTGGAGTTAATCCCAAATCTAAGAAAATTTTTTGATGGGAAGGATTATATGCTGATACAAAAACCTCGTAATACCTCACATCCAGCTGTTGTGCATATCTTATAAATTCCTGTACTAAGACAAATAACTCTTCTAATGATTTAATATAATATTTTGTCTTTTCGAAATTTTGAACCGTTGGAGTATAGAGGAACTCTAAATAAGAGCTGGAATTTTTAAAGGATAAAATAATTGTCACATAACCGAATTTGTCAATACAAGTCTCCTCGATCAATTGACCCTGTAATTTCTTCAACTTATTCTGATCTAACTCAATGTTTGGATTAAAAATAGTATAAGCTCCTAAATTATATCGTTGGTCCATAAACAAAAATAAATCTTTAATTACGGGAAGGATATTTGGTTTTTTTTTACAGCGATATTTATGCAATGCTCTTTTATCATAGGAAACTTGAAGAATGTCCGATTCAATTTTATCAAAGAACACATCTTTGTTCGGATAAAAGCCAACTGGTTTAAGAGTACAAAGATTTAAAATGTATTGTGTCTTAGCGTGAGCTGTTCTAACTTCTCCATACCACATAAATATTTGGTTTTTATATTTTGGCCAAATGCACAAACAACAGCCTATAAGTGATTTAGTAGATTCAAAATTTCCATGGTATTCTTTTTTAACTACCCAAGTCCTCATATTACCTCTTTTTGCCTTAAAATCGAGAACAAAACACGTCGATCCTATAATCTGTCTTTTTTCATTCATAAATAATATAAAAATGGCTTCACCTGATTCGATCATTTTACATACTTCTTGTTCATCTTCCATTTCCTTATAAGGATAAGATCCATCATATACTTCTTTTACAAGGTCTGTTATTGCCTTACTATCTTGTGGTTTAGCTAATTTGAGGATAGGATTTAATTTTTTTTTTTTATTTTCTTTAATTAAAGTAAAATCAAAGCTAGACCCTTTAATAATATTTAAATTGTGATTTTCTCCAAACTCTTTTATAAAATCATTAGAATAACAAAATGAATTTGCTACTTCACTTAATACTTTTTGAACAGCCATATAATACCAATTTTTTAAAAGTCTTTAATTTTTAAAGATCTAGCTTTGAATCTGTCATTTCTATTTAAAGGAAAAAAACTATCAAATTTTTTTCAATAATTTTTTGAAGAATTGTTAAGATAGATTATAAAATCTTTAATTGATTGTAAAGCTTGAAATGATATCATTCTTGACCAATCTGATGTACTTCTTCGTTAATCTTTTAAGTTTTGTCATATAGTTTTCAGCTTTTCGGAAAAGAAACATAAAAATTTTTAATAATAAACATTTTTAATTAGTGTAAAAAATCATTATCAACTGGGCCTGTAGATCAGCGGAAGATCGCTTGACCCTTGTTCAAATACAATGAATAAGCAAGAATTGCACTCAAGAGGTCACGGGTTCAAGTCCCGTCAGGTCCATCTTTAAACCTTCTTTTTATGGCGTCGCTTTCCCATTATGGTTTCAATTTTAGATTTTTTTAATAAAAACCAGACAATAAGCATGGTATTTTTCTATAGAACTCATTTATCATTATAAATTAATGGAACATCCGAAATTTTTTTAATTATCATATCTTAATTCTTATTTAATATGAAGTATTTCACTAAGGTATTATTGACTCTTCTTTTCATATTTCAACAAGCGTACGAGTT
>JBHLNT010000031.1:0-33282 GCA_048941265.1 Promethearchaeota archaeon | reverse complement strand
TTAAGATTATTGAACACAAATCTTTAACATATATTTACCTTAATTTATCAGAATCATATTAAAATTGATTTAAAAAAGTTATAAAATCCGAAAGAAAGAAAAAAATTTGTTCTTGATTTTTGGAGAAGATTGAGCCCCAATTACCTCAATGATGGATCTTTAAATCATGTTTAATTATAATCCCTAATTTAATTACCGTCCTCTATAGAGTAAAGATTTTTATATTCAATCAATTTTATATATCTAAAATTGTAAAGAATTTTTAAATATCCAAACCAAATTTAAATTAAATTGAAAATAATGGGCGAGGTTATAATGAGTTCGCCAGATGGGAATAAATATAAAAAAAAAGTGTTCAAGTTATTATTTTTTTTGTTTATTTTAACATCCCCTACCTTTTCGAATAGTATTCAAAATATATCTCCAGCATTTAACGAGGATTCTAATCAAGAAATTATTAGAGATAAAATTGATTCCCAATTATTACAAGTAATTAATTCAAAAAAAGAAAGTAAATGTCTACCAGTTATAATTTTATATAATTATAATGATGAGGGGCTTAAGGAAAATTTAGACGAGATTTCAAATAAAACAATATATAATTACAAGTTAATTCCAGCTACATCTATGAGCCTTTCGAGTGATAAAATTCATTCTTTGGCTAAATCCCCCTCAGTTAAGAGAATTTATTTAGATAAGAAAGTTTATCCTTTATCGTTTGAAAAAGAAAAAATATATGATGAATTTAGGGGATCTCCTTCCTATAAAACACCATATACCCCATTAGTTAACCAAGGTGTTTCTCAAATAGGTGCTCCATATCTATGGGATTTAGATCTCAATGGGAGCGGAGTCGTTGTTGCTGTATTAGATACAGGGATAGATGAGACTCATCCGGATTTGAATGATCTTGATGATAATCCTTCTACCGACGATCCAAAAGTAATTAATGAGACAAGTTTTATTGATTTCAATTTTGATGGTATAATAGATGAGGATACAAGTGATAATGTTGGTCATGGAACACATGTTGCGGGAATAATTTCAGGAACAGGGGAAGCATCATCTTATCAATTTAGAGGAGTGGCGCCTGGAACTAAATTAATGAATGTGAAAGTCCTTACGACGTATGGGGGATATACGAGTTGGATAATGAAAGGTATTGAATACGCTGTATATGGAGATGATAATGATCCGAATAATGGAAATGAAGCAGATATTATCTCAATGTCTCTCGGAGGGTCGGGATTCATTGATGACCCAATAATTCAGGCTGTAGAAGCCGCATGGGATTTAAATAAGACAGTGGTTATTGCTGCCGGCAATTCTGGAGATGATTTTTTTACTTTAGAATCTCCAGGACTTTCAGCGAAAGCTATAACCGTGGGGGCCGTGGACCAAAATGATAATATAGCAGATTTCTCTAGCAGAGGTCCTACTCCAGATTTAAGGATGGGAGTTGATTTGTGTGCACCAGGCGTAGATATTGTTTCAGCATTAGCAAATCAGTCGATACGACAACAAACCAATCAAAACTATACCTCAAAAAGCGGTACAAGTATGGCCACTCCATTTGTTGCTGGAGCGATTGCGTTATTATTACAATCAGATCCAAAACTAATGCCTACAACACTAAAAACTGCCTTAATGGCTTCTGCGGTTGATCTTGGTGTTTCGAGTTATATTCAAGGAGCAGGGAAAATTGATGTTTATGCCGCATACAATTTAATAAACAATAATTATGTTAGTAGTAGCAAAGATTTAATAAGAGTGAATAGAATCGATATGCTCGAAATATATAATCAAGGATTATTAGCTAGAATTAATCCACGTTTTTATTTTGACTTTTTCGGTGATTGGCATCGAAACACTAGTTATTCTGCTATAGCATATGAAGATATCTGGGAAATGTTTTTTGCTATTAGATATAATACCAATGAAGAACAGAAATTTTACACCTCATATGATTTAATTGAAAATTATCCTCGAGAAATGAGATGGTTAGTTTTTAACACAAGCCATAAGATCGCAATTGAGTCATTAAAAACTCCCGATGGCATTTTTAAGATTGATATCATATATGAAAATTATAACGATTCAAAATGGATACGAGTTTCTTTTAATCTCACATCGCTTGATGATTCGGATGTATTAAATACAAAATTTTATTATTATATGGATCCTGAGATTTATGGTCCTATGAAGATGGAGGATGAGGAAGATTATGATGATGATGGTGAATTTATTCAGAGTATTAATGCATTAGTTGCTAATGATACATATTATGATGAAGAAACTCATCCAAAATTCGGATTTTACCCAAATAATTTTCTAGGGTTCGCATCGATGAATCAATCGATTGCATTCGAAGTTAATGATTGGTATTTAGCTTATTCTAATTTGATAGATGATACATTATCCAACAATACTTATTACCATGGAGATGTAGTTTTGATCCAAGAATGGTTAAATTCAACCTTTTCGCCTAACTCGAATGCATATCTTCCTATTATTCTTTCATTTGGAAATAATAAATCCAATTTTATTGATAATGTCAAAGAAGCTAAGAATACTCCATTTTTTAAGCTAGATAAGTCTGATATTACTATAGACACACTCACAGTCCCAAATCCAATTTATAATGCAACAGAATCATCCCTAAATATCTCAATAACAAACATAGGTTTTTCTGCATCATCAAAATTTAATGTAACTACATTCGTAGATGATGTTGAAATTAACAAGACAGAAGTTAATGGGTTACTTCCAGGAGAAGTGGTTAAAATAACAATTCCTATTATCTTCAATAGTACCGGCGTTCACAACATCAAAGTATTAGCTGATCATTTGAAAGATGAATTTGAATACGCTTATTCGAATAATGTGTTACAAAGAGATATAAAAGTAATAACTACATCCTTAATTACCTTTTTCCCACATTCACCTATAGATAATCCATTGACATTGAAATATGGAGGTCAATTTTTATTTTGGAATTGTACTATTTTACAAGGAGAAAGTTTCACTGATTTAAAAATTAATAAAACAGGGAATGGAAAGTCTTATGTGTCATTTGATAACAATCCATCTTCAGTAGATGAAATCGCCATTGAAGAAGGGATAGGACAATATTATTTGAATATCTCGATAAATATCCCCGAAGGAACAAGTGGATCATATTATATTGATCTCCGGATATTAAATTCAAGTTCTATTTTGTATGAGATTCCTATTGAATTTGAAATCATTAAGGATTTGCCAATTCATTTAGTTATTACTAATAAAACAGTAGATGATGATGGTTTAGAAGATGAGGATGGGATTATTGAGGGAGAAGAAGATGGAAGTATTGAATTTTTCGTCAACACTACAGATGGTTATTCTTATGTTTCAGATATTTTCATGATTGTCTCTTCTAAAAGTGATTCAACTGTCGAGATTTTAGATTATAATATATATATTGATTATAGGTTATATTCTGACGATTCTACATGGAGTAGTGATGATTTTGATTTTACAGTCCCATATAACCATACAGGTTCCGTTGTCAAATTTGAGGGTATATTTTTTGCCAAAATAGAAAATTCAGATGATTTTACTCCATTCTTTCATAATACATTTAATTGCAGTATTCAACAAAGGACACCAGGAATTCCAAATCTTGAGTTAGATTCCATTGAATATTTAGATCTGGACTTATCTAACTATAATGGAATAGTAGAACCAGGTGAGACAGGCATATTCGGGATTAATTTCAAAAATTTAGGAGATGGAAGTGCTTTACAGATATTTAGCACAAATTTTACTTGTTCGGATTCCAGAGTTATTATTCCTCAGCCATATTACATATGGTTTATTTTCCTTATTCCTACTATCCATATTCAATGGAATGGCATTGATCCAGGTGATACTACGGAATCTTATAGCGGTTTTCCGGTATTTATACTTCCCAGTTCTATGCCTCGAGGTACAACATTACAATTTGAATTAGAAATAGAATATTGTAATATTACAGGAGATTTATTTAAAGAAACGTTTCAATTTAGTTATACAATCCCATTAATTAGTGATGGTGGAAATGGAGATAACGATGATGGTGGTAAAGGAGAAAATGCTCTTGATGGTATATTATTAGTAATTAGTGTGAGCTCTATTGGGGGTATTGTGGCTGCAGTTTCAATTATCATAATAAAAAAGAGAAAATCAAATTTATTAAGAATTGAGAAAGTTTAAGTGAACATTGATTTATAATATTTGGCTTAAACAAACAATCCAATCAGACCTTTAATATCTATTTTTTTATATTTTTAACCAAATCCTTAATTTTAGCTCGACGACGTTTTAAAAGAAAAGGATATGAAATAAAGAATTTTATGCAATGATTGATATTACAAAGTATGGTGAGACCTTACTACTGGCCTAAAGGTGGGATGCCTAAGAGAACAGAACCATTTACTTGGATTGTAAGGAATAAACTTGCCGCCGGATGGTGGCCAGAGAAAAGAGAAATTGAGATATATAAAAAAGAAGGGATTCAAGTAGTAATAAATTGTTCTGAATTTAATAATAGGCAAGAAATTTCAAGGGAGTTTAAATATTACCATATTGATGTTCCTGATTTTGGAGTCCCAACAGATAATCAGATTGAAACATTCCTTTCTATATGTGATAAACACGGAAAAAATAACGAGTCAATAGTGGTACATTGCGTTGCGGGATGTGGCAGGACGGGACAATTTGTAGTTGCATGGGCGGCTCATAATGGATTTTTACCAGATGGCGTTGATCCTGTCAAATGGATACGCAGGCTTAGACCATGTAGTTTAGAAACAAAAGAGCAAATGGATCTGGCTAGAAATATCGCTAAGAAATATAAAAAATGAAATAATATTGGTTTCCTAAATTATTAATACTATTATTTTTATAAATTAAATTAGAAATTATATTATTATCAAACATTATCTCATGAAATTATTCTTAAAAAAACCCAAATTTTAAGCAAAAAAATGCATAAATCAGACTATATCTATATAATTATTGATAATTTAACGGTTTTTGGTATTAAACCTCCTGAATTACCCCAAGGAGAACAAATATATGACTATCTAGATAAGTTTGATGAAGAATTCATAAAGATTGTGGCGGGATTTAATAAAAAATTCTTAGAATATTTCCTAAACATATCAAAAAGAAAAGATCAGAAAAGTATAGCTAATACCTTAGAAAAAATGGAAACTATTTCATATATGGTGGGTCCTACAGGAAATTTAAATTTTTTAAGTCCTAATCAACTGGAATACATTTTGAGTAAAATAGATTCCTTAGAATCAAATAAAATTACAGAAGAGAAAATTAATTCTATTGTAGATGAAAAACTCCAAAAAGAGTTTGGAGGCCCTCAATATACTACATCCCAGGCTTTAGAACATCAGCTATCTTCAGCCGCATTTTACTTAATAAACATGGGCTATTCACGGCGGGAAATTGAAGAAAAATTCAATGAAGTTAGGGAAAACCCATCTAAGTTAGATGCCCTGTTTAGTTTACCGCAAAAAGAAATATATGCCGTGCCACCAGAGCTCCAGCATGAGAGTTCAATTCAAACTCAACCTCGATCTCAAGAGATAGTTATAGATCATAGCCAAGCAACAGAAGATGCAATCGATCAACATATTAAAGCAATACAACATGAAATTTCCGAAGAAAGGGCTCAAAAGATTGATGAAATAATGAAAGAAATGAAAGCCCACGTAAGAGAGAAACTAACTGAGCAATATGAACGAGTTTTTCGGCAAATACATCCAGATAGATTAATGAAAGCTCTAAAAATATTAAAACAAACTAAAAGAAAATCTAAAAGAATGGATTTACTTTTAGATTGGTATTTATGTTCTCATCTACTTTCAGGGATAGAATTAAAAGTGGAGCATTGGCAAGTTTCAAGTCGGGCAACCACTAGTCAAGCAGGGGTTTATACGGCAGGGATTGATTTTTCTCGATATGATAATATTATAAGAGAATTTCCGGACTCTAAGCTGGCAAAAGTTATAAATATTGCGAGAAGAATTTTGCAGAATCCAACAAAAAGAGCTATTCAAAAGTTGGGCCAAAATCTCGTCGCTGAAACTGGTTTTGACGAACATCTTTATTTTACTGATTAGATTTTCAAACCAAATTAATTATATAATTAGAAATCAATCAAAATTGGTTATATTACTTTTAACCTTTATTCTAAAAGTCAATAATATTCTTTAAAAAAATTTAAAAAAAATGTTTATACTATTAGAAATGCAAAAAGAAGGGAACAACAGGAGGATATCTTTTGAAGAAATCCCAAAATCCTTCTTTACTTTCTTCTTCTGTTTCGGATTCCTCTAATTGCTCAGAATCATCAATCCTTTCGACATTCAAATCTACGATTCTTTCTTTAACTTCTGTCATGATTAAAACCTCTTTAGATTCTAATTTTCTAATTTAATATGGTAAAATTACTTACTTAAAAATTAAGGCTCATTTTTGTAATATTTTATATATTGGATATTATTAAAATTAGGTCTTTAAGAGAGAAATTATTTAAAATGAAAATTTTAAAAAAAGCGAAAATCTGAAATTTTTAATAAAAAATAGGTGGAACATAGGTTATAAAGCTAAAAAGAGGTATATAGGGGAGTTCTTCTTTTTCTTCGTCAAGGTGTTCCTCCTCTACTCCTTTTTGTTGTTTAACTGCTTTTTCTTTCCTAATTTGCGTTCTATCTTCCATGATAAACCTCTTTTCTTTTATTTGTTTTAAATTTTTTTCTTAATATTATTTATGAAAACATTAAGTACCAATTTAAAGATTAGGGCTAAAAATATTAGATATTTAACAGTTTAAGTTTATTATTTATAGGTAAATGAAGTTTAAAAGAAATTTTTTAAAAAAAAATTGAATTGTTTTTAAAAATAATACAGAATTATGCTTCATACAATTTTTAATATAATTTTAAAAAATTTGGAAAAAAGGTGAAATTTAATTCCTTTTTTTAAAAAAAATGATATTGAGCTTTATTATATAAAAGAAGGAGAGGGAGAACCTTTAGTTTTTATTCCTGGATCTAATACAAAACTGCAGGCTTGGAATTTCCAGATCTCTTACTTCAAAGATAAAATGAATGTGATTTCCTTGGACAATCGAGGAACTGGAAAAAGTTCAAGACCAAATTATCCGTATTCTCTTGATATGTTCGTTGAGGATCTTAAAAATTTATTGGATTATCTTAAAATTGAAACGAAAATTCATCTATGTGGAAGTAGTTTCGGAGGCTTTATATCACTCAAATTTGTTTTAAAATATCCTGAAAAAGTTAAAACATTAATATTATGTGCTACGGGGGCTCAAGTGGATCAAACTGGAATAAATCAACGTTTTAAATTGTATGAAGATTTTGTTAAGATGGATATGGAGCAGAGGATTAAAATTATCTTGCCAAATTTATTTTCAAGAAAGTTTAGAAAAAAACTAAAGGAAGATGAGGGATTATACAATCAGATTAAAAATGATATGAATTTTATCACTTATTACATTGATCCTCCTCGTTATGAAGATTATATTAATCAATTAAATGCTCTCAAAGATTATGATGTTCGTGATTTATTACAAAATATCAAACAACCGGCATTAATTATGGTTGGAACCAAGGATGTTCTAACTCCTTTAGATGAATCAGAATTATTACACAATAGGTTACCAAACTCAAGATTAGAAGTATTTAATGAAGTTGGACATGGATTTACAATTGAAATTGCTCATGATGTAAATGAATTAATGTGGAGTTTTCTAGAAAAACATACAGATTAAAGATTTCAAGACTTGAGATTGTTAAAGGGGCGGGTCATGGTTTGCCTACTGATTCAGCAGACATTCTAAACGAATTAATCTGGGATTTTATAAGGGAACATATGGAATAAAAAAGTTTTAATTACTGAGAATTTAATATTAAACATCAAAAAGAGAGGTGGAATCAAATTCCAAAATTCAAATATAATGATATGGAAATTAATTACATAACTGAAGGCAAGGGTGAACCCTTAGTACTCGTACATGGAATTAATACTAAAATTGAGGCATGGAATTATCAGATATCCTATTTTAAAGAGAAAATGAACGTCATTACACTAGATAATCGAGGCAGTGGGAAGAGCTCTAGACCAAATTATCCTTATGCAATTGACATGTATGTTGAGGACTTAAAAAAACTCCTTAATCATCTTAATATTTACCAAAAAATACACTTATGTGGAATTAGTATGGGTGGTTTTATTGCCCTACAATATGCTCTAAAGTATCCTGAAGAAGTTAAAACATTGATTTTATGCGCTACTGCTGCTTATTATGACCCCCTTGGATATGAACAACGTTATAAGTACTATGAAGAATTTGTAAAGATGGACATAGATCAGCGTATTGAAAGCATTCTTCCTTTTTTATATTCAAGGTCATTTAGAAAAAAAATGAGGGAAGATGAGCAATTATTCAAAAAAATTAAGAATGATATGAATTTTATTACTTATTACAACGACCCTCCTCGTTATGAGGATTATATTAATCAATTAAGTGCTCTCAAAAACTATGATGTCCGCGATTTATTACCAAATATTAGTCAACCTTCATTAATTATGGTTGGCAAGAGAGATATTGTAACTCCAGTAAAAGAATCAGAATTATTACATAATAAATTACCAAATTCACATTTGAAGGTATTCAATGGTGTTAGTCATGGTTTCACAATTGAAATTGCTAATGATGTAAATGAAACAATGTGGAATTTTATACAAAAGCATTTAGATTAATGTGCTTTCTTTATAAAAAAATTAAGGAAAAAAAATTTTTTAATATATAGGCCATAACCAAGGTGTAAAGAATGGTCTTATATGGGGAAAGTAGACTAACTGTGTATCTTCTTCTTCGATTTCGGATTCTTCTCTTAATTCTGTATCCTCAAATCCTAAATCAACAATTCTTTCTTTTACTTCAGCCATTTTCATAACCTCATTTATTTAATTTTAATATAATAAAATGGATATCTCTTACTTATTATTGTGAGTTATATTAGGTATTAAAAAGTAAGGTCTTTAAAATCTAAAAATTTTGAGAGTAATGATAATATAAATTAATAATTTTTACCGAAATTTAATAAAATATAAAACAAATTTGAAATAATGAGATATTTAAGGATATAGGCAATTATTTGGATTAAATTGTAAAACAATAAAATTGGTGTTTTGTTCTAAAGACTAAGATTTTAAATTGTTTTATTTTATTTTACTTTATAATAAAAAGAAGAATAATATGAAGAATAAAAAAATAGAATGGGCGAGTTAAAATATGGCAAAGAAATCATCTGTATTAAAAAAATTGAATCCGATTATAAAAGAAGCTAATAATTTAAAAAAACAAAACAATTATGAAGATGCTGTAAGAAAATTTAGAGAAGGAATATCATTTATTAGATTAAAAGTAAAAGATTATGATGAAAGAGAAGCAGAAGTTGATAAAATATTAGATGAAATTGATAATACACTCTCTGAGCAAATAAATTATATCAAAGAGAAAGTAAAACAATTAACAGATGAAAAAAAGCTTGTTGATGCATTTAGGTTAATTGAAGAAGCCAGAGGAGTTAGTAATAAAATTAAAAATATCGATCTCAAGAATTTAGAAATAGAAAAAATTGACTATTTGATGAATGAAACAAAAATTCAAGAATTAATTAATCAAGGAGTACAACTTAGGGAAATGGAGAAATTTGATGATGCTCTAGATACACTTCAAAAAGCCATGAACAAAGCTAATGATGTTTATAGTTCAACACCTCAACACAGTGTAATAATTGATATAAGAAACATCATAAATGAGACCTATTTGGGTAAAATTAAATCAATGATAACTCAAGCAGATGGACTAAAACAAAGCAATAAACCCGACGATGCCATTAAAACTTTCGAAGAAGCGCTTAAAATATGTGATAACTTGTCAGATTTAGGGCAAAAAGAAAGTGAAGCATTAATTATAAAAACCCGAGCCAATCAAATCAATTCTGAAAAAGTAGCCCCGTTAATACAAAAGGGTGAGGAACTATTAAATCAAAATAATATTAATGATGGTATTGCAGAGCTCAAGAAAGCGGAAAAAATAACGATTAAGATGTATGACTCAGACCAAAAATCGAGCATACTAAAAAAATTAGGTGGATTAATTAATCCCATATATACAAAACAAATTATTTCTGTTAAAGAAAAAGGGATTGAGCTATTAAAGGAAGAAGGTTATGAAGAAAAAATTAATATTGTCACTGATGCTGCTTCAACACTTAAAAAAGCTTTAGAAATTGCACTTGAAATGATCGATTCAGAAGAAAAAACAAAAATTGTAAATGAATTGTCAGAGTTAATTGATAATACCTGTTCAGCAGGCATCAGTGTAAGGAAAAAAAGAGGCAGGCACTTAATAGAGGAAAAAAAATTCGAGGAAGCAGTGGGAGAAATGTACTCTGCTTTAAGTATTGCTAAGAATATGGCATGTGCGGAAGAAGATAATTCAGAAATTGAAGATATTAAGTTTATTGTTAATCAGATTTATTCTAGTGAAATAAATCATATATTAGAGCAAGGAAAAAAATTATTGAGCGAACAAAAGAATGAAGAGGCATTAGAACTTTTTAATGAGGCTTTAGGTGTGTCAAATAAAATGTATGTATCTGAAGAAATGGATGAAGAAATTAGAAAAATCAATGAATTACTAAGAGAAGCTGAAATTAAGAAGCTCGTATCAGAAGGAAGTTTAATGCTCGAACAAAAGAAATTTACTAAGGAATTAGAAGACCTTCAAAAAGCTTTAGAAGATGCTGACAAAATTACCGATATGGAACGTAAGCGAAAGAAGATAAGGGAAATCAAAGAATTGATTGATCAGGTTCATTTGAAAGAAATTCAATTTCTTAAAGAACAAGCTACTCTATTAGCTTCCCAAGATACATTTAAAGAGGCTTACGAAGAATTGGAAAAAGCTTTGAAAGTTGCTGGAACTATAGATAATGAGGAGTTAAAAAATCAGGAAATTAATAATATTATTAAATTATATATAGAACAATTAAACACAGAGGCGAAGCAAGGCTTAGAGAATCGAAAATTCGATGAAGTCATTGAAATTTGTAGACATGCAATCGAATTAGATGAGCATAATTCACTATCTTATTATAATTTGGGAAATGCATTATTGGGTAAAAAAGAATATGACAATGCGATTGAGAATTATCAAAAAGCAGTAAACTTAGACCCGGACTATGTTATTGCGTGGAATAATATGGGATTGGCTCATGAATTAAAGGGAGATTATGATAAGGCACTAAAATTCCTTAAAAAAGCTGTAGATATAGATAAAGATAATTCTATAGCATGGTATAGAATGGGAAATGTCTATAAACATATGAATGACTCTGAAAAAGCGATAGAAAGCTATAAGTTATCAACAAACCTAAATCCAAAAAATCCAAATGCATGGTTATTTATGGGAAGTATTTATCATGAGATCAAAGATTTTAATAATGCTGTTGAACACATCAAAAAAGCCCTTAATTTAGATCCTTCCTTAGAAGAAGATGTTGGCTCTATTATCAGTAATTTTGAAAAAACTATTGATTCGATGCAAAACAAGTTAATTGAACTCTTTAAAAATAAACAAGATTAAAAATTCTTTTTTACTACCTTCTTAAATTTTTAAGATATATAAGTTATATATTGTTCTACAAGCTTTTCTATTTTGAGTGAGTCATAATGTTCTTTTTCAAATTCAGGACAATTAGTCTCAATATATTGTAATAAGGTAATTAAACTGACCTCTACAACCTCAGCATTTATTTTGTCCGAATTTCTAATAATGATTGAACCTAAAAGATATTTGGATTTTTTAAAAATTATGGTATTATTGCCAAATTTTATAAGGTTAAGTTCAGTTTCAAAGCATTTTTGCACATAACTACACAAAGCAGAAAAAATCCCCCCTTGTAAGATATTGTCCGAGGTACGAGAAGTCAGGGGAACACCACCTTTATTGAATATTGTAAGCGCTTCAGGGATAAATCCGTTAGTAAAATCCTTTCCAGTTATTTTATTATAAGTTTTTCCAAGAAAGTTTTGAAGATTTATTATAGATCTCCTCTTAGTCGGAATTAATGTCTTTTTAGTAAAAACTGAATTTTATTAGTTAAATATGTCAAGTTAATTTTTTTTTAAATAACTAGAGTTTTATTATTTATTTTGTTATGTTGATACAGAAAAAGCTACAAGTTTTTTACACAAAAAAGGATTATATTTCTTTTTTTAGTGTAGTAATTGGTCGGGATTGTAGAGTATAAATAATATCATTTTCTATGGCCCATTCAATATCTTGAGGGTATTTAAATTCTCTTTCAAGTGTTAATCCAAGATGGTAAAGTTTTTGGAGTTGGTTTTCATTAAGCGATGAAATTTGTTGAAAATTAGGGTCTGTATCTATAATAATTGTATATGAACCATTTGGATTACGAATTGATTTCTTTTCTTTCGCTCCAATTACATATTTAATAATTTCGAATTTCTTTTTATTAAGAATAAACATATCCGGTATTATTATATTATTAGCTATAGTTTCACCAAGCCCCCATGTTGAATTTATCATCATCTCACCATTATTATTATTAAGTACATTTGAAGTGAACAAAACTCCCGATACATCAGCATCTACCATTTTTTGAATAACAACTGCCATTTGAATATCTAATAATGATATTTTTTGCCCTTTTTTATTCATTTGAATGATATAAAAAAGCGCACTAGGAGTAAATAAAGATGCCCAGCATTTTTTTACTGATAAAATTATCTCATCAAAACCTTTATTATATAAATAACTTTTTGCCTGACCTGCAAAAGAGAACGTTTCAGTATCCTCGATGGTCGCTGAGGATCTAACTGCGTATGATGCATAGCTTCCGCTCTCTTTCTTCAATTTCTTAAGGCCAGTTTTAATTTGTTTTTCTATTTTAGATGGTATTCTTGAAGTGCGGATTAGCTGTTTAATCACTTTGGAAATATGTAAGACCTTTTTAATACTTAATTCTGTTTTTAATAATGTTTTCAATTGCTCATTATGTTCAGATTCATCGATAAATGTCTTATAAGAATTAGCTTTTAAGATAAAACCGGGTGGGACCCTAACTCCTATTTGCATCAACTTGATGAGACTAGATCCCTTCCCTCCTAAAATAGCTGGATCTGTTATTCCTTCATTGAAAAATTCAATATATTCCATATTATTTATGGGTACTATAAAAATAAGAAATAATTATAGATCTATTTTTTTTTATCAATTCTCAATAAAAAGTATGCCTTTATCGTCATCCTCAGTAATAATTTTACATTTTTTCCCATTTAGAGTATTTAAGTCCTTTACACTAAGACGTAGCCCCATAATACAGGGTAATCCAAATTCTCTCGAAACGATTGCGAGATGTGATCCTGCAGAACCCGTAGTACAGAGAACCCCACTTAAATCAGATAAAATTGGACCTAATGTCGTAGTACCTGCTTCCTCAACTAAACATATTTTGCCAGTGGCGCTATCAAATAAATTAATTACATCTTCAACAGTTTTTACAAATACAAGCTCTCCTACTGCCTCTGATTTAGATGAGCATGATAGACCTTCACCTATTCTTTCCAATTACTTCTCCCCTACTATTGTTTACATCTCTGTAAGTGATATGACATTTAATTCGTATAATATGTTATATTAAAATGTGTCAATATCGTTTAAAAAAATATAGGTTTTAGTTTTGATTGTAATTTTTTTTAATTTCATTAAATCTTGACAAATGAAGGGAACTCTAAAGATTAATTATAACCTATAACTGTCAATTAAATTTGTGATATGACAACGTACTATTCAAAAAAAATATGTATTTTAAAATTAGAAAAAATACTATAATTTTAACTAATTATGAAAGAAACGAATGAGGACTCAAAGGTAGAAATCACATCTGAACTGATGGACTTTTTTTACAAAGACAAAAACTGGTTTGAGTTAGCTTCAAAATCATTAAGATTCACAGCCCCACCTATTATTGGATTTTTTATTGCTGATAAAAGTGGCACCATTATCTTAACTTGTGAAATATTTGATGGTGCTCTTGAACATTTTATAAAAAGAGATATTAAAGATGAGAATACAAAGACAAATTTTGATATTGAACTTATCCCTCCATTTATTTGTGCTTTGGAAAATTTCTCAGAACAAATTTGTATTCAAAATTTAGCAGAACTTAAAATAAAGGGCACCAATATAAAAATTCATACAGTATTTTGTTTTAGCCGATATACTATTACATTCTTTTTAAATCCGTTTTTTAAGATAAAACCCTTTGAAGATATGATATGTGAATATTTTAATAAGCTTTTTGAGGAATATAAGAATGAATTTGAAAATATTTATCAGTCAAGTTCAAGAGAGTTAATTTCCCAAATAGAATTAAAAGGAAGAGGTTGGCTAAGAGATATAACTTATCAACAACTTTCAGTAAAAGATTAAAGAGAACCCACTTTAATATTACTCCTTATTATTTTCTTTTAATTCTTTATATTAAAATATAAAAGCTCATCTTATAATTAGAATTTCAACTATTTCTTTAATGGGAATAATTATTGGATATTAAAAATGTAAACAAACTAATTAAAAAGGTCAAAGATATTTTCGAATATAATAATATCTACAAGGGTCTCTATAAATCAATTCTTAAAATAGTGACTAAATAGTAGATGTTACACTAACATAGTAGAACCAAACGTCTTAAGGTAAATAAAGAAAGAAAGACAAAATATAATTATCTTGAAGAGTAAATTACACCGGCTCATTAATGGAAATACTACATAAAAAATACAACTCACTACCAGAATTGCGATTATATATGAGAAGAATACATCAGAGAGAAAATGAGCACCAAGATAAATACGGGATATTCCAACTATTATACCAAAAAAAAGCATTGCTATTACCAAGATTATCTCTTCATAATAAAATCCTATAACCAATCCAAATGAGGTAGCTATAAAAGTATGCCCACTGGGAAAAGAATATTTTGTTTTTGAGGTTAAAGAATCAACATTATCGCATTTCTGCGAGGGTCTGAGTCTTTTAATAAGTAGTTTCAAAGGAACTACTATTATTCCATAACTGATTGCCAGTACTAAATACAATATGGGAATTGTGCTATTTCCAAGAAAGAGAAAAATAATTCCTAAAAGTATCCAAAAGTAGGGCAATCCAAAAAAACTACAAATCTTCCAAAAATAATTCAATAATCTACTTCTTTTTTTTTGTACATTAGCCACTATATTACATTCAAGATCGCTCGCGTTCATTTTTTTTTGAAATAACTTAATTTAATCTTGAAAGTGAGAAGTTTTAATCTCAGATGTATTAATTATAGTAGTAATGTAAAATAACAAAATAAATTTTCTTTCTCTTATTAGAAATAGAAATGTTATATATTATTTATCCAATTGATTTTACTTTTTCTTTGGATCTCTCTGACATCTTCGAACTCACTCACTAATTTATTATATTTTTTGTGAATCATTTTTCTATCAAAAATTTGACCCTCTTCCAACATCTTATCTTTTTCCGCCTTGGTAAAATACTTCATAACGGGAATAAAGAAATGTTGGTCTTCTTTTTCTATGTGTTTTGGATAAAAATCAACTAAAACTTTAATTTTTTCAATAACTTCTTTAAGGGCTTCTCTCCCTCCATTGACATATCTTTCTTTAGCTTCAACTAATTCTTTGGTTGTTTTTCTGCCAAATTTATGCTCCTCAATGAGTTCATTCATAATTTGTTGGTGTTCAGGAGTTAAAGTCTTAGCTTGTAATTCTCTAAATAAAATATCCTCCTCTTTACCGTGATGGGTTTGATCAGCATAAGTTCTGATAAAATCTACTGATAAATCAATAAAAAATGGATTTACTTCGTTAGATTGTTCAATGTTTTCAAGTTCAACCTGTAAGACATTAATTAATCTCTCTATTAAGCGATGTTCAATCATTAAAGGTCCAATCGGAAGCAAATTTAATCCTCTCTTTTAAATTATAAAAAATTTTTATTCAAATTTATGACATTTTAATTATATTTTATATAAGATGTGCTTAGATATGTAAATTTTAAATAAAAATCTAAATGTTATGAATTATAAATGAACTATAAATTCGATAATCCAAAAGAAATGAAATTCTATTTCAGATTTTAATGTAATGAATAAATGAAAATCTAAACCATAAAAATAAAAAACTAATAAACTATTATTCTTAGTTTTAAAGCTTAATTTATTTGATTATATAATATAGGCAATCTTTTTTAACAATATGAAGTAATGAGATGAAAAATATTATATGGTAGATATAAACTAATTAAACCAAAATATTGCTTCGAGACAACTTTAACCTTTAAAACCGAGAAATCAGGAACGGTTATTGCGTTTTCATATTGCAATATACACGGGTTATGGCAAAATACATTAGATATAAACTTCTAATAAGTCTAATTGAGGACAAGATTCATTTTTTTTATATTTCTAATATATCATATTTTAAGCTCTATATCGACGGACTAAAACATTTCAAAGTATAAATTTTCTATCCATAAGATTTTCTTCTTGTTTATTGAAGAAGAATGTATTTAGCATTTATATCAATCTCAAAAAATAGGTAAGATTGTATATCCATTAAACATATTTAAATAATTCCTCGCTTTCTACCATTTTCAAATGAATAATTGCACTGATTTCATTCAATTTACTTGGACTGATTTCTATATCTTTTCCTGTTAGAAAATTTACTATTGAAGCTGTTAAAATCTCCCATGGGTAAAAAGAGTTTATTACTTCATCGGACCTCTTATAAGTTCATACCAATGTTGTAGAACAATTTATAGATTCTATAATAAATTAATTTTCTGACTAAATCTGATGGTTAATTTCCTCCAATTAATAGAATTTAAGTAAAAAAAAATGAACTCAATTGTGTTAAAATCAACCCATTTTTATCAACAAACCTTTCCACACTATTTTGCACAAAAAATTTCAGATGTTGGATAGTATTATTAAGAAATATTATGTCTTTCTTTCTTGTTAGTAAAATACTACTTGTGGTTATCTCATTAATTTTATATAATTTTTAATCTTTTTATTTAAATTGAGAGTAGTGTTGAATGTAATAAGAGATATTGATTAATGGACTTAAAGAACTTATTAAAAATTTATAAAATTCGATATATATAACAAGAATTCCGCTTATATATGAGATTTTCAAATAGAATTATATAAAAGAATAACGAATTTTGAAATTTAATTCAAGTAATCTAAGATGAAACTAAAAATAGCTATATTAGCGCCTATCGCATGGAGAACTCCGCCTAAAAAATATGGTCCTTGGGAATTAGTGGCTAGTAATTTGACTGAAGGATTAGTTAAGAGGGGTTTTGATGTAACTTTATTTGCAACAGCTAATAGTATAACCAAGGCTAAACTTCATGCAATCTGCCCCATGGGATACGAAGAAAATAAAAATATTGACCCGGAGGTATGGAAATTTCTACATATTTCAGAAGTTTTTGAAAGAGCTGAAGATTTTGATATCATACATAATCATTTTGATTATCCGCCGCTTGCTTTTTCTAAATTGATAAAAACACCAGTTTTAACTACCATTCATGGATTTTCTTCTCCCAAAATTATCCCAATATATAAAAAATATACAGATAACGTATATTATGTATCTATTAGTAATTCAGATAGACATCCGGATTTAAAATATATCGATACTGTATATAATGGTATTAATTTAAAGGATTTTACTTTTATTCCAGAAAAAGGGAATTATCTTGTTTTTTTAGGGAGGATTTGTCATGAGAAGGGGGTTTATCAAGCAATACAAATAGCTAAAAAATCTAATAAAAAGTTAAAAATTGCTGGAATTATTCAAGAACCTGAATATTATAAAAAATTTGTTAAACCATTTATTGATAATAAAAAAATTTATTTTCTTGGTCTGATCACTAATAATGAAAGAAATGAATTACTTGGAAATGCGATAGCGCTTTTACATCCAGTACAAAATCCTGAAAGATTTGGATTAGTCATGGCAGAAGCGATGGCTTGTGGTACACCAGTAATTGGTTTTGATCTAGGCTCTGTATCAGAAATCGTAGAACATAATAAAACTGGTTTTGTTGTAGACAATATAAATGAAGCCGTAGAATATATTGAAAAAATAGATTTAATTGATAGATCTGACTGTAGAAAAAGAGTGGAAAACCATTTTTCAATTGATAATATGGTAACGAATTATATACGAATCTATGAGAAAATCTTATCGATTGAGAATGCTAAATAAGGATTATACAATCATTTAATAGAAAAAATTAAAAAAATTTATATATCCTCAATTAATATATTCCGCGATGTTAAATATTAAGAGAGAAGGAATTTTACTTCAACCGACAGATTTAGAATTTGAATCTCAAGCTGTTTTAAATCCAACTATAGTACAAGATGCGGGGGTTTTACACCTTTTTTATAGAGCTGTAAAAGAAGGAAATTATTCAAGTATTGGATATTGTAGGCTATCTGGTCCATTAAAGATTGTTGAAAGAAAAACTAAACCAATAATATTTCCAGAACATGATTATGAAATACACGGGGTAGAGGACCCCAGAATTGTTTTTTTAGATGATAAATATTATCTTTTTTATACCGCTTATAATGGGAGGGATGCTAGAGTAGCTTATGCTACGAGCAAAGATCTGCTAGATTGGGAGAAACATGGATTAATTACCCCTTCTATTCAATACGAACAGGCAAAAGAGTATTTTAAATCATCTCGATTAAAAAATAAATATTATCTATTTGTTTCATATATAAAAGAGATTACTGCCCCTGACGTACTCCTTTGGGAAAAAGATTGTTTTTTGTTCCCCAAGAAATTTGGAAATAAATATGCTTTAATTCATAGGGTATTACCGGATATTCAAGTGATATATTTTGATAATTTTAATCAATTAAAAAATCCTGAATTTTGGCATGATTATCTATCAAAATTAGGGGATTTTGTAATTGTTGAACCTAATTTTGGATATGAATCTAGAAATATTGGAGCTGGTGCGCCATTTATAGAAACAGATAAAGGATGGCTTCTAATTTACCATGCTGTCGAAGATACTAACGCGGGACAGATCTATCATGCTAGCGCAGCTCTTTTCGAAAAAGAATTTCCATTCAAGATTATAGGTCGCCTAGAAAAACCTTTGTTTTCACCTACGGAAGATTATGAAAAATTAGGGGATGTTCCCAATGTAGTTTTTCCAACGGGAACGGCTATATTTAATGGGAGACTTTATATATATTATGGGGCAGCTGATAAATGCATTGCTGTGGTTTCAATGAGATTAAATGAGTTATTAAAGACATTAATTAAAACTCGATCTAAATTGGACATTGATATTGGATTTATGGCTGGCAAGATATATAAAAAAGCATATAAAAATGAAATAAGTTTAACGGAACTTAAAAAAGAGTATTCTCAAAACCAAGAGCTTTTGATGATGGCTATTGGATGGTTAGCTAGGGAAAATAAAATAATATTTAGGTATGAAAATGGAGAATTAAAAGTTTGGACTAAAAAATAGAAATAGAATCTCAAATTCTCTTTTTTTATTTGATACTACTTTAACAATAGTATTTTATATTTATCATACTTTAGAAATAAATCTTCTTTTATTTAATCTAGATGAGTGATATATTCAAATTTAAAATTAATCGGACCAAAAGAATTCTTCATTTTTTATAATTTTTAACCTTTGAGTTTAAATATTATGCAATAACATTGTTTATTGGGATTATTTTTAATGAATAAATTTTGGATTTCCTTTGTTAGTAGTTATCCTCCTCGAGAATGTGGAATAGCAACTTTTACGAAGGATTTAACTGATGCGATAGATGCTAAGTTCAGACCGTCTTTAACTTCGAAGATTGTTGCAATTAATAAAGATCAAGAAAATTATGATTATTCTAAGAAGGTTATTTTAAAAATTAGAGAAGACGATCCTTATTCCTATTCTGTTAGTGCTAAAAAAATAAATTCAATTAAAAAAATTAAATTAGTGAACATACAACACGAGTTTGGAATATATGGAGGAGAATGGGGTGAATATTTAATAAATTTTCTTGAGAATATCGATAAACCTGTTGTAACTACTTTACACACAATTCTCCCAAATCCAGAGAAAAAAGTGAGGTCTATTCTTAAAAAAATATCAAAATTCTCGTCTCATCTTATAATAATGAATAGGATTGGATTAGATATTCTTAAAAATGACTATAATATCAAAAATAACATAGTGGTCATTCCTCATGGTACACCAACAGTTCCTCTTAATGGAAATAAAATATTAAAAAGAAAATTGGGATTTGAGGATAAAATCCTCTTATCTTCTTTTGGAATGCTTAATCCAGGGAAAGGATATGAATTTATTATTGAATCCCTTACTGATATTGTCAAGAAATTTCCGAATATATTATTTTTGATTATCGGTGAAACACATCCAGAGATTAAAAAAAGGTATGGAGAAAAATACAGAAATTTTCTTAAAAAAAGAGTTAATGACCTTAAACTCAATAATCATGTAAAATTTATTAATAAATATATTTCATTAGAAGCAATTATCAATTACTTACGAGCTACTGACATATATATTTCATCAAATCAAGATCCAAGACAAATTGTAAGCGGAACCTTAGCTTACGCGGCATCTTGTGGTAAGGCAATTATATCAACACCCTATCTTCACGCAAAGGATTTACTTTCAAACAATAGAGGGATTCTAGTTAAATTTAGAGATTCTAGTTCAATAGCAGAATCAGTAATTGGATTATTATCTAATTCTGAATTGAAGAAACAAATAGAAAAAAGGATTTACAATTATACAAGAAATTCTACTTGGCCGAATGTTGCGATTTCACATTATAAATTATTTAAAAAAATAGATCTTGATTTATCTAAATGTCAATATGCTATCCCAGATATTCAATTTGATCACTTAGAAAAGCTAACAGATAAATTTGGGATAATTCAATTTTCAAAATATACGATCCCATGGAAAACATCAGGCTATACACTAGATGATAACGCAAGAGCATTAGTTGCTACTGCTATGCATTATGATTTTTTTCAAGAACAAGATATGCTTGAAAAAATCGAGCTATACCTCAACTTCATTGAATATGTTTACCGTGATTTAAGATTTTATAATTTTGTTGATATTAATAAGCAAATAGACTATGAGCATTGGAGTGAAGATGCTCATGGAAGAGCATTATGGGCCCTCGGTTATATTCTTTCAATAAAGAGTATTCCAAAATATTTAAGAGTTAAAGCTCAATCTCTTTTTAAAAATGGAAAAAAAATAATAAAAAATTTTAAATCGTCAAGATCCGTTGCTTTTAGTTTAATTGGCCTCTATTATTACAATCAAATTGCAGAAGAAGAAGGAGAACTTCTTAAAAAATTAGCTGATTATCTAATCTCGCTTTATTATAGGGATTCAGATGTATCTTGGAATTGGTTTGAGGATTTTCTTACATATTCTAATAGCAAACTTCCAGAATCCTTGTTTTATTGCTACGATCTAACTAATGATAAAAAATATTTAGAAGTAGCTGTACAATCCTTGAAATTTTTAATCAAACATACTTTTGTAAATGGTTTTTATGCTCCTATTGGACAAAATAAGTGGTTTTATAAAAATTCAACGAGATCTCTTTTTGATCAACAACCAGTTGATACTGCTACAATGGTTCAAACATTAGCTGTAGCATATCAAGTTACTAAAAATTATGAGTATTATAAATATGCAATTAAGGCTTTTGAATGGTTTTTAGGAAAAAATTATCTCAACCAAGTTGTTTATGATTCTAAATCTAAAGGATGTCAAGATGGTTTGCGAAAATATTCCATTAATTTAAATCAAGGTGCAGAATCAACGATTATGTATTTAATCGCAAGATTAACTATTAAGTCCTTAAAAGAAGAGATAAATTTCATTACAGTATAAAAAAAAAGAAATATCAAGTTAACAATAAATTAAGCAGTTTTAAGAGAATTTTTTGTCATCTCATATAATCCCCACTTAGATTGATAGAATGAAAGTATATTCTGGAAATTAATTGATAATTTAAACTACGCTCATTTTAATTGAGAAATTAAATTCTGTTTTTTAAAAGGATTCACATCTATGGAATAACTCATATCTCCTAATTTTTTAAATAGACTTCAATAATTTGAAGTGGATTCTGATGTATAATACAACTTAGAAAATTCTATTTATTAAAGAAGTTTTATATTATAAAATTATTACTATTTAGCTTTTCTATTTAAAAGAAAAGAGGAAATACAGAATAATAGTCCCAAAATTTCAATATTTAATAATTTAAGAAAATATGCGGCTCATCATTTATCTTAAAGGTTTTTAAAAAAAAAGATAATAAAAATATGAAGCCTCTTAAGGGATTCGAATCCTCGACTAGTTATTTACGAGTAATTGCTCGATCACAGAATTATAGGAAAGTATATAATTATTTATCATTTTAATATCATCAAATTGATTTAGATTTAAAAATCGATATTTTATTATGAAATGTTGATTATTTCTTTATTGCTCTTAAAAATTTTTTAATTTTCTCTAAATTAAAATATAATTGCTCATTAAATAATAATAATTTAATTTACTTTAATAAAAATTCATTTAGATGAATGTAAAAGAAGCTAATGAGGTTATTAAATATATAAATGATATTTTTGAACATCTAATTACTCACAGGGGGCTTCTAGAATCTAAAATCTTTCCAGTTACAGCTTATATATGCGTAAGTTTTTATAATTCTTATGATATGCTTTATAACATCATTAAAGAAGTCTCTGAAAAAATAACTCCCGAGGAAATGGGGAAAAAATCACGGAAAATTCTTTCAGAACTTCAGGCCTTAACTATTAATTATATTCCTTTATATTATATGGAGGGCCGGATGGGAGAAATTTTTAGAAATGGTAATGATCCAAGATCAGAAAGCGAAGAAAAAAGAAAACAAACAATATTTCTTTTAGATTTCTGGAAGCGCTTAGCGTTTTCGTATTTTCAAAATGGTAAATTATTTGTAGCTAATATAAATGAATTAAATGAACACGGTGGAGCCGCTAACATAGCCTTGGATCAACCGGATATTGATTGGGCAATGGAACATATTAAAGCTGTTTCAAAGGAAGATTCTTGTAAAATTAGAAAAACAATGGCTAATCTTGAAGTTTTTTCTTTTCTAGATGAGTGTGAAGCACGGGCAAAGTTATGCGATCATGGCCCTTATAGAATCAATAATGAGGAAATTTTAGTTTTTAGAGAAATATCACATCTTTATGATGGAGGAAAACCTCATTTTCCTTGGTCGGAAACTAAAGCTAAAGCACCTTATAGTAATATTGCGTTTGCTTATCGATTAAAAAATGTAAAAGCAACTGTAGATCCTTTCGCTACAATGACAACAGAACCTATTAATTGGGGTGAGAGAATAACAGGAGCAGCGTTATTTACTCGGGATAGAGATGATGTTAAACCAATTGGATTAGATGCTTTAGGGTCTTTTTTCGAGTATGCTACTAAAGCTCAGCGAGAATTATACCTGAAATTCTTAAAATGGGACAGAAAACAGCGATTAATCGCAGGTGCATACGCATATTGTTATGGGTATACCAGGTTCACTAATTTTGTGGGAATCACTGATGAGATTAATTGGGATCTTACAGAAAGAACAATGGAAAAATATGTTCCTGAATTCATGGAAAATGATTTTGATCAAGGTATTACGAGACACTTTAGAAGTAAAGTAAAGAAAAAGAAAGAGGGTCCTTCATTGTATTTATTGCCGGAGGATTGATATAACTGACTTCAAAAATAAAAAAAACTGATTTTATTGAAGCGGATGACCATTTACATCAACCTACCGGCGAACAAAAATGGAGAGAAGCATATTATTGGAATTGGGCAGATCTTGAGAATAAAATATCTGGATTTTCTACTATTGGAATAGTACCGAATGAAAATAGACGTGAATTCGTGTTTTTGCTTTTCCATGAGGGAAAACGAGAATTTTATTATAGAGAACCAGAAACACATCAATTTTCGGATAAAGTGGATGAAATGCTGACCGATAAAAAACTTTCATATAAATGCATCAGACCTCTTCAAACCTGGCAAATAGAGTATAAGGGAAGAAAACTTCATTTGAATATAACTTTTGATTCAAGATTTTATCTTTATGATTTTGGAAGAGATTCATCGGCATCGTGGCATCGCCACTTTGAAGCCTCTGGAATAATTAAAGGAGAAATTAAATTTAAAGACGGGTCAACTAAAAGATTAAACGGTTATGGTCAGAGAGATAAAAGTTGGGGTTATCGGGATTGGTTTGAGTTCGATAAGTGGTATGCAACACATTTCCAATTTAAAGATTGGAATTGCGGTATGCGAAAGGATTACCGAAAAAATCGTATCGATTTGTCTGGTTCAGTCTCAGACAATGATGGAACGTTGCCTCTGGTTGAATTCGAAATTGATACTGTAAATGATACAGATAAATTCAATAGTCCACTTTCTGCTACGTACTATATGAGGGATAAAGATGACAACGAGTACAGAATTAAAGCAGAAAGAATGAATAGAAATTCTTTCGTGCGTTTTGCCAGACAGTTTCCAGGAGGCTATACCGAGTTGTTCGAACAGATGGTTATTATGAAGAACTTAGAGACGGAAGAGATTGGTAGTGGAATGATGGAACATTTAAGAACGATTAAAGAAGATTAATAATTTCTTTAAATTCTTTATTTTACTGCATTAAACTTTAAATTATTCATTATAATTTGTTTCCTCATGCTGAAATAGCTTTTTATATTTTAATGATGATATAATTATTAAATTTAAATTTTTTTTAAAAATACAAGGGGATTTTTATGGCCTTAGAATTTATAGAATTTTATAATGGATTAACCGGAACTATATTTGTAGTGATTTCCATAATAGTTGCTATCAAATTAATCTTAAAATTTTTCGAACATAAGAAGAGAGGTTTATTGTTCGCAGGCTTAACTTGGCTAATAATCTGTGAAACATATTGGCCAGTTGCGATTTCTTTTATAATGGTTTTGTTAACCAATGAAACGCTAAGTGATGTTCAGTACTTTTTTATAGGTGCATTTTTAATTCCTGTAGGACTTTTAAGCTGGTTAGTAGTTTTTACCGATTTAGTTTATAAAAGCAAACAAAAGCTTATATTAAGTTTAGTCGTGATCACTGGAATAATTTGGGAGATTTTTTATTTGTTTTTTCTTTTTACTAATCCGTCTTTAATTGTTGTGAGAGTAAGCCTCGTTGATGGAGAATATATTTCATTTGCGTTATATTATTTTCTTGTTGTGTTAGGAACTTTTTTAATTACAGGATTAGTGTTTGCGAATCAATCATTGAATGCTGATGATCCTGCCATAAGACTTAAGGGAAAATTGCTTATTGGAGCGTTTATAACATTTTCCGTTGGGATTGCTTTAGATGGTTTAACCCCGTTAAATATTATAACAATTACAATATATAGAATACTTGTAATATTAGCGGCATTCTTTTTCTATAGCGGATTTTTCCTCCCGTCTTGGCTTGAAAAAATGATGATAAAAAAGCAGAGAAATTAAAATCTTAAAAATATTTTTCTTTTTTTCCTATTTTGAAATTTATTTGAACATCGCTTTTAAAAACAATGGTCCTAGAGCAATTTTTGTTAAAAAAGGGAGATTTTTGAAAATCTGTTCGCCCAACCATCTATCTCTTTTCACATCATAACCTTCTATACTTCGAATCGCCTCCCAAACATATCTTCTAATGGTGCGATTTTCAGTGATAAATTTGGTATATGTTTCCCATATTATCTTCATGGAGGAACCAGAGCTGTAAAAAAGATATTCAGAGGCCGCCCCATTTTTAAAATATGTATCTAACAATTTCATTTTTAATTCTCTGTCATAATCATATAATTCGCTTCTAGTAAAATTACTGTCCCTTTCTAATAATGGCTTTATTACTTTGGAAGCAATGTCCGCACTCACAATTCCTCCTAATAATCCTTCATAAAAGAAAGAAGTTACCAAACCCCCCGCCTCCCCTAAAACGATTGATCTGTCTCGAGAGAAATCTGTAATAGGATGTTTGGAGATCTCACCTATCACCGGTTTAACCTGACCCTTTTTTAATCCAGCAACATAGGGTTGAATTGGTTTATAGTTATCTATAATTCTATTCAATTTTGACGTGATTTCTTCATAAGTTTCATTTGACTTCCCTAAAAAGCCCGTCGAGAGTCGATCGATTCCTTTATTAATAAAAAATGGACCTTTATCGCTAATATTTTGATTAATATGAAATAAATAGTTAAAATCTGAAAGTTCTTGCAAGCGATCCTCATCACCATAGAGATGCGCATAAACTCCCTTATATGAATCTGGTGTTTCAAAACCAAGGGATTTTTGTAGATCAAATCCATAAGAACCAGTAGCTAGTGCCAATAGTTTTCCAGTATATGAATTACCTTTATTTGAAAATACTTCTATTTTATCGCTTGTTCTTGAAACTTTTGATACTTTTTCGTCGAATTTAACAGTTCCATCATTATTTTCGCAATTTTGCATTAAATGTTCAATAAGGTTTTCAGTATAACTTATATAACCAAAAGGTGCACCAAATTCCATTGAATCTACAATTCCATTATATTTATGGCTCATATAGTTTATCTTATAATGAACACATGGAAATAGGGATTTATTTAAATAATCAATGTCTCTTAAAAATTCGCAATTATGCTCTGGAAAAATATTTGTAAGTAATGTTTCTTTTTTGCTTTTTTCATCCTTACCTTCAATTAAAAGAGTTTTTGCAAATTTTGAAACTTTATGAGCAAACGTAGCACCAGCAATTCCAGCCCCAATAATTATTATATCATACATTAATTATCAGTAAATGGGGATTTAAAAAAAGGATTATTAAATCATTTTTAAAAGTAAAAGATTTTAGTAGCCTTATGTAATATTTTTAAATATTATAGCAAAAGTGATCCCCATAAAATTAAAGCACTATTTAATACTAATCTATTGATAGTAGAAAACGAGAAAATATAAATTAAATAAATCTTAAAATTTGCAGATTATTTGGTGTTTATCCTTATTTTAAAATAAATTATATTCTTTAAAAATTATTCATACTACCTAGAATTATATTATTGAGTAAATTTGTTAATATCCTACAGATTAAGCTCATATTCTGGTATTTGTTACTTTTTATCTTTATTTTTATCTGCAGGGCTCATCGATCTTGATTTGAATCCTTAATTTTCTTTGGAACCTTTCTTATCCTGACTTAATTGAATTCGTCTTGCTGCTGTTTTGTTTAGTTTAGTCTTTTCTGTTTTTTTTTCGCTTCTTTTTTTTAATTTTAAATTAAGTAAAATCCTCACTCTTAATTTTTATTTTTTTAATTATGTAATATCCATATTTTGCCATGCCTTTTTCAAATTGATTGGAATTAATATATTTCTTTAGAGATTGTCCTAAATGATATGTATGAATTAGTCCAATAGTATTTACTCATTCAGAGAGAGTATTTTCAGTTTTCCATAATAAAGAGAGAGATGTGGTGAAAAATACTAGAGTTTAAGTGTCTTAAAGACAGATTTTTAACTCAAAAAAAGAAGAAAAGATTATTTAACAGTAATAAGAATAGTATTGATTTTAATATTTTATATTACATTTAACTATTTTTTCATTTTATTCTTTAATAATTCAATATTTTCTTTAGTAATCTCTGCATCTGTAGAACCAAGTTGATTATAGATCGCCAACGCTTTCTGAAAATGGATTAAAGCCTCTTCTAATTCCCTTTTATCTTCTAAAACTAATCCAGAATTATTTAGCATGGTAGCTTTACCCCTCAAGTTATCTAATTGCTCGAAAATTGTCATAGCTTCCTGAAAATGTTTTAAAGCTTCCTCCAATTCGCCTTTATCATGCAACAATGATCCAATATTGTTTAAATTTATAGCTTTTCCTTCCAAGTTGCCTAGTTGCTCATTTATTGTTAAAACCTCTTTATAACGCTTTAATGCCCCTTCCAATTCACCCATATTTTGTAGCAATAATCCAATATTATTCAACCTTATAGCTTTTCCTTCCAAGTTGCCTAGTTGCTCGTCGATTTCCAGAGCTTCTTCATACTTTTTAAGTGCTTCTAAATAATTTCCTTGTTTATCGTAAATAAGTCCAATCTCATTAAGAATAGTGACTTTAGCATTTAAATCTCCTAGTTGATTTGCGACTTCTAATCTTTCTCTATAGTGCTTCAATGCCTCTTGTAATTCACCTCTATTTTCTAAAATTAAGCCTATTTTGTTTAATATTAGGAGTTCTCCCCTTTTTTCCTCTTGGTCTTTAACAATTTCTAATGCTTCTCGATAATATTTCAATGCTTCGTCTAATTCACCTTTCTCTTCCAATAAATCCCCAATATTGGTTAATTTTATAGATTTAAGTTTTATATCACCTAATTTCTCAGATATTTCCAATGCTGCATGATAATAGTATAATGCTCTATCCAATTGACCTTTATCTTTCAATATTAATCCGATACTGGTTAATCTTGTAGCTTTTCCTGAAAGATCGTCCAGCTGTTCATCTATTTTCAGAGCCTTCTCATAACATTTCAACGCCTCAGGAAAATTCTCCTTTATTTTATACATATTCCCAATATTGTTTAGATAAAAAGCTTTATTCTTTAAGTCTCCCAACCGATCGGCAATATTTAACGCCTCTCTAAAATATGTTAGTGCCTCGTGATGGTTCTCCTTTACTTGATATAAATGTCCTATATTATTCAGATAAGCAGCTTTATTTTTTAAATCCCCCAACTGATCGGCAAAATTTAATGCATCTTCGTATCTTTTCAGAGCCTCAATGTAATTACCTTGCGTTTCATAAATTAATCCAATGTTATTCATACGAATTGATTTACCCCTTAAATTATCTAATTGTTCATCAATTTTCAGTGCTTCTTCATACTTTTTCAATGCTTCAGGAAATTTTTCTTGTGCCTGATAAATTAACCCAATGTTATTTAAACTAATTGCCCTACCTCTTAAATCACCTAATTGCTCATTAATTTTCAATACTGCTTTATATTCTTTCAGAGCTTCAAAATAGTTCTCCTGCACCTTGTAAATGAGTCCAATGTTGCTCAGAAAGATAGTTTTAGCATTTAATTCTCCTAGCTCATCCGCAATTTTTAGTGCTTCTTCCAACAATTTAAGTGCTTCAGAATAAGATTTCTGTGCATAATAAAACATCCCGATACCATTCAGACTATAGGATTTCTCTAAAAGACTCCTGATCAGGTCAGCGATTTTCAGTGCTTCTTCATATTGTTTATACGCTTCGGTATAATTTTCCATTACTCTATAAATTTCACCGATGTTATTTAGATAAGCAGCTTTTGTCTTTAATTCCCCTAATTGTTCAGCTATTTGAACTGCATCTTTATACCATTTCAGTGCTTCAGGAAATTTTCCTTGTGCTTGATAAATCCTCCCAATATTATTCATACGAATGGCCTTACCCCGTAAATTTCCTATTTCTTCATCTATTTTTAGTGCTTCTTCATAACTTTTCAATGCCATAGGAAGTTTTCCTTGGGCATCATATATAAGTCCAATGTTATTCAAACTGGTTGCTTTTCCCGAAAGGTTTCCCAGTTGTTCATCAATTTTCAAAACCTCTTCATATAGACTTAAAGCTTCAGGATAATTACCTTGTGTTTTTTTAATTAATCCAATATTATTAAGATAAGTAGCTTTACCTCGTAAATTACCTAATTGTTCAACGATTTCCAGTGCTTTTTCATAATGTTTTAGCGCCTCGGAATAATTACCTCTAGCTCTATAAATTTCACCGATGTTATTTAAGGCATAACATTTCTGTTTTTGTTCTCCATCTTTTTCTGCTAGGTGAAGTAATTCTTTTAAACATCGCATAGAATCCTTATACTTGTCTAAAACGAAGAAAAGTTTATTTGAAATCTGAATCTTCAATATTTTATTAGGTATTTTAATATTTTTCTTAAGCCATTCTAAAGGATTTATCGAAAAATGATGGTAATTTATATTTGATTTATAATTTAATAATTCTTCGATTAACCTTGGTGTTTTTGTGTCAACCCGATAAACATGATCTACATTGTTCATTCTGTAAATATCACTAAGTATTAGATTAATTTTATTGGATTTTTCAACTTCTAGAGTAGCAAAATCATCAAATTCATAAATTTTTTCTATACCTTTATCATCAGAAATATAATTAATCCAAATGATATTTTTAAGATTTTTTAATACCTTTAAAGTGGGAACTATATCAAAATCATCATTTCCCGAGTAACCTATAATAACTAATGTGCGATCATTCGAGATTTTATTAAATAAAGGACGTTTAAAAGGCTCAATTTGGAATACATTCTCTCCTTCCTTTCCTGATCCAAATGCTTGTATCGTAGCAATTAATGAATTTTTAGTGTCCTCATGGGTAATAATATTTTTCGTAGAACCATGGATTTTATAAATTGTTTTCTTTCCTTGTTCTAAGAGCTTTCCTGGATCACTAAATTCTTCAAAATCATGTTTAGTTATTACAGGAACAATATCAGAATGAGGAACTCCAGATTTCAACAATGCATATTCTATTAAGAAATCAAAATTAGTGGTCATTACATAATGCCCTTTCTGTATCATATCAGCCAAAAAAAAATGTTGCAAATTTGGTTTATCACATTCACCGTAATAGTCTATCGTTTTTAGTTCAGGATCTAAGTAGTCTCGAACAATTTCAATTAATTGCTCGAATCTAAGATTTTTTAATTCTAAGATTTTTTCTTTTTCTGATTCGGCGCAGGTATAGTTAATAATAGCTTCCATCATATAACGTCCTGCTGGCAAACACGAGGGAGCATCAACAGAACAACCCGCACCCACTAAAAAAGTTAATTTAGCATCAGGTTTGAATAAATCCTTTATAGTAAGATCTGTAAGTTTCATTTAGAATATCGCCTTAATTAACAGATTAATTTTAAATTATTATTAAGAATTTAGTGTATTTATATTTATATCAGTTAAAAATTCACAATTATGCTCTGGAAAAATATTTGTCAGTAACCGCTCTTTTATAGTACCAGTTCAATTTGATCGAGAATTAACTTTTCAATAGCTTTTGAGCATTTGAATAAATTCATTTCTGCCATTCCGACTGGAACACTTTTTTCAAAAAGTAACACAATAAAAAAATCAAATGCGCCTATATTAGAGATGATAGTGCAAAATACTTTTTGACCATTTTCCAAGCTATAAAACATCTCAGGTAGCGTTAAAGAGCCTGACATAAACCTTATTTCTAATTCTCGAACGCTATTCAATAATAGCTCATTTGGGAGTGAACTATATAAAATCGAACCCTTAGTATTTAATAAAGCAGCCCCCACAATTTCATTCTGTAAAATTAAGTTCCTAAATAGATCAATTATCTTAGGATATAGCTTTTGGCTTTCAAGTATTTCATCTTCTCCCTTTATAATAGAATCAATTACTTCATCAAACTTAGGATTATCTATTTGTTGATATTCTCTTAATTTATCCAATTGGTAATATTCTCGAAAAAATGCATCTGCAATACTAATTAATCTGGTAGAAGTAAATAAGATGCTTACACTTATATCCGATACTATTACAAAAATAAAATCATTTTCTTCTTTGAAAGTAAACCTTAATCCGCTCATTTCTAGTTCGTCTAGCTTTCGGCTAACTAGCTCTTGTGAGAAAGTGAATATTGCACTGAAAAAGGGAGTTAGTAAATTAATATCAACGCTTTTAAATTCGTCCGTATAATATCTCTTGTATAATGGAATGCCTGAACTCTTTAGGATATAGAGCGAATGTATTTGCATTATAAAATAGATAGTAATCCTAGCTAAAATAGTTTAGTATATTTATTCTTTGATAGAAGTTAGGCTCATATTTTGAGGAACTCTAAAACAAAATTTAAATATATCTATGATCATCATCAATACCGAAACAAAATAATATCCCTACATGGAAATTTTTTAAGATCCAATTGTTTAAATTTATCATCTATAATTAAATAATTATAATGTTGATAATTTATCAGAGTGAAAATATTTTAGAGAATATTTGGTTTCATCTCTTAAATCCTCTAATTGTTTTACCAATAATGTATATTGCATTATTTAAAATTCTAAAAATTGAAAAATCTTCAATAGAAGCTAAAATAATGGCTTTAATTCTTCTAACAATTTTAATCCTCGTTGAATTTATCGTTTTAATATTAATGATAACTAGGGGGGATTATCTTTTCTATTTTCTAATGTATGTTATAGGTACTATCATTTTTTTATATACAATTTTTTATACAATAAAAACCATAAGAGATTTTTCCCAAAATCTCATTCAAACTCAAGATAGCCTTAGTATTTCAGAGGAAAAATATCGATTGGCTTATACTAACGTTAAATTATATGAAGACATCTTTACTCATGATATAAATAACATCTTTCAAAATTTCACTCTTTTATTTAATTTGTTTGAAAATTTTAAACAAGAGATGAAAGATAAGGATTCTTTTAAAGAAATAAATCATACAATCAAATTTCAACTAAATCGGGGTGTAGAGTTAGTAAATAATGTTCAAGTATTATCTGAAGTTGAAATGCTTAAACCGGAATTTACCCCAATCAATTTAATTGAAGTTCTTGAAGACCTTGTTTTAAATATTAAAATAAAAATTCCGGAAGATAAAGTCGAAGTTAAGTTAAATAATAATGAACATCTTGTACTAGTAAAAGCTGATAAATATTTATCCCACATCTTTAAGAATTTGATAAATAATGGAATAATGCACAATTCCAGTGAGGTTAAAACTGTTTCAATTGATACTTATATTGAAAAGCTTAATTACTCGAGGCAAATTAGAATAGAAATTTTAGATAATGGAAGAGGGTTAAATCCTGCACATAAACAACATTTAAGAAAT
>JBHLNT010000030.1:0-33517 GCA_048941265.1 Promethearchaeota archaeon | reverse complement strand
AATTCTCTTTAAATTCACCAATTTAAGCCATTTATTCATCCAATCTACATGCTTGGCATATGTATGATCGTTCTGCTCAGTAGGTTTATCAGATCGTCCGAAACCTACCAAATCTGGCGCCACCGTCCTAAATCCTGCTTTTAACAAAATAGGGATCATATGCCTGTAGAGAAATGACCATGATGGTTCACCATGCATGAGTAAAATTACTTCAGCATCTTCCGAACCCTCATCTACATAGTGAATTCTAATTCCATCAACCTCTAAGTAATGAGGTTCGTATGGAAAATCGGGAAGATTCTCAAACCTATCATCTGGCGTACGTAATAATTCCATTTTTTACACATCTCTTTTAAAATTTCAATTTTTATTATATATTAATGAATCCTTAAGCTTTAAATATATCAAATGTATTATATAATTTTTTAAAAATTAAATTCAAGTATATATTATGAGAAAAATTAATCCTTATTGATAATGAGTGTCGAAAATTATAAAATTAACACTGTAATCCAAGGTGATTGCATAAAAATTTTATCAGAATTGCCTAATGAAATTATTGACCTCGTCATAACCGATCCTCCTTTCAATGTAATGAATAAAGAGGATTTAAAGTTTACACATCGTACTGATATTAAGCAAGGAGTTGAATTTGATCAGTTCACTTCTTATAAGGATTACTTAAAATTTACAAAAAAGTGGATTACGACTATTATTGATAAAATGAAGCAAAATTCGTCCTTGTATATATTTTTTGCTGTACAATATATTACTGATTTAATGAATATCTGTCTAAACCACGGTTTAAAATATAAAGGGATTCTCATCTGGCATAAAACAAATCCAGCACCTAAAATTAGAAAAAGTGGTTTTGTATCTTCCACGGAAAGCATCTTATTCATGGTAAAAGGGAAGCCAACATTTAATTTCTTAGGGCAAAATAAAATGCATAATTTAATAGAGACTCCGATATGTATGGGCAATGAGAGATTAAAACACGCGACAAAGAAAACAGAAAAAGGAAAAAACGCAACCTTACATCCAACCCAGAAACCATTAGAATTGTATAAGCACTTAATTACCGTATCATCAAATGAATATGATTTAGTATGTGATCCTTTTGTGGGTACAGGAACTGCGAATGTTGCATGCAGAATTTTAAATAGGTTTTGTATTGGGATAGAACTTAATGAGAGTTATGTGAAACATGCCATAAAAAGGCTAAACAAAACTAAAGTGAAAACTCAAAAGGTAGGAATAAATGGTTGGAGTTAAGACTTTTCTATTTGAAATTTTTTAGGGATTATTGAGTTTATAGCTCAGTTGTGTTTGAATAAAGAATTGATTCCGATTTGAGCGATTTGAAAGGATAAATTCTATATACCCCATTATCATCATATGCTCCATCTAAAATCTTATCCGTTCTCAAATGTCGTAATGTCTTTTTTAATAGTTGAATGTTTCTTATATGTAGGTCGTTTTTAATTTCTTTAAGACTTGGATTACAATTTTGTTTCCAATATTTCTGAAGATAATTTATTAGATGATTCCTAAATAGTTTATTTTCTTTTTTTTTTTTGAGGACTAACAAGGATAAGTTTCACCAATTATTAAGAACTCCTATACAAGATAGTTAGATCCTTCCTATTTAAAGAACATATTATTATTCAATTAATAAAAACACGTAATTTGTCCAAATTTATAAAATAAAGATTAAAGAACATGAAATGCCATCAAAAGATAATAAAGAGAAGGGAGACAAGGGATTCTCATTTAATACGAGCAGTTTTCCCTATAAGTTTTATCATAAACTCACATTTAGATACGTTTATTTTCCGGATTTCTGTTGGTTTAAATGAGGTTGTTCCTTTTATCTCAAATTTAATTCTAAGTGTAATTACTTTAGGAATAGTTTTAATCCTTATAGAATTAGCTCATGATGCCCTTTTCAGTCATAATCAACCATCTAATACCCTTATTACGAATGGAATTCTTAATCATGTAAGAAATCCGATGTATCTTAGAGTGCTTTTAATTTATATGGCTTTCCTATTCCTATCGATTTCTCGTATAAGCTTAGACTTTTTTATTGTTGTGATCCTAATATTTAATAAAATAGTGAATTACGAAGAAAAAGTTCTTGAAGAATTATTTGGTGATAATTGGTTAGCATATAAAAGATGGGTTCCACAATGGATTCCAAAATGATTTTAAGCAATTAATCTAATTTTTTTTTCCTATCTAATCTCTTTTTTTTCTGATTCTGTAGAAAATTTTCCATTTCAATGAGTTTGGATTTGCCATTTGAAGTAATAATTTTATCTGCTTCTTGCTCAAATGGTTTAAATATTGAGATATCACTGTTCCAATTTTTAAAATCTGAATTATAAAGTTCAAAAAATTTGCTGCTTATCTGAGTAAAGATCGATTCTAATTTAGATTTTTTCAAATTATCGTGGGTAAAAACGAATATGACATCATTAATTTTAGAAAAAGAAAAAACATCATCTTCCAATACTAATCTCTTTAATTCTTTATGGGAGAATTCTTTAGCAAAACTATCTATTGCGGATATAAATGCCGATAATAAATGGTCTTTTTTATTATATTTCTCATTATATTGACGGGAAACAAGACAAATTCCATTATAAATTATATACATTGCGTTAATTGTTATAATTTATTCACCTCTATTGAAAATAAATATAGGAGAGTTTTTCATAACTCCTTATCTAATTACCCACAATTTCTTGTTATTAGATATTTAATGCATTTCTGACACTAACGTTAAAGAATTAATAAAAGATTAAATATTTAAAATTAAGCTATTTATCGTATCCTTAATTTTTACTTGTGAAATACAAATAATATTTCTAATAAATCTAAAAAAGTAGTTCAGTTTGAATGAAAAAGTATTATATATCGAATTAACACCTCAAGAGTTTAAAGAACGATTAGCAAAAGCTCCAATTGCGTATTTACCTTTAGGGACTCTTGAATGGCATGGAAAACATATGCCATTGGGTGCAGATGGATTGATATCTTCAGGTTTTTTTATTGAACTTGCTCAAAAAGTTGGAGGTATTGTTCTTCCCATGCTCTTTCTAGGACCTGACAATTCCAAAACTATTGACGGAAAAGAATATTATGGGATGGATATTCAAAGTTTTCCCTCACATCATCCTCAACAACTTCTAGGGAGCGCTTATTGGGTAAAAAAAAGCTTATTTAAGCAAATTATTGCTGAAATTTTAAAACAGCTTAAAAGGGCGGGTTTTAAGATAGTAGTAGCACATGGGCACGATCCTTCGACCATGACTTTCTATCAGAGTAGTAAGAAGTGGAGGGAAGAGTTTGACCTTGAATTATTTACGTGTTGGCGAAATAATGAATCAGATGGGCTGGGAATACAAATCGATCACGCGGCTGCAAATGAAACATCTCTTATGATGGGTTTAAGACCAGAACTAGTGAAAATTGAAAATCTTTCAAAAGACATGAATGAAAAACCACTCGGGCTTGATGGTAAAGATCCTCGTGAATTTGCTAGTCCCGAAGAAGGGAAAAAGATTATTTCTCTACAAGTAGAACGAATGGCAGAAATCCTTAATAAAGCACTACAAAAAGTAAGCTTAAATTCGCATTGATTGTATAAAATCAAACATTTGCTTAATTTTTATGAATTATATTATAACCCAGAAAAAAAATTTTAAAAAAAAGTGTTGTTGAATTAAAACGTAAGATATGCTTTATATGCTGGTTAATTTTGGTGGCGGAACAAATACTTTTCTCATTTCAGTTCTATTCATAGTTATCACACTTTCGGGACATAAATGAGCACAAATACCACACCCTACACATCTTTTTTCGTTTATAACAGCAACAGTATCTTGAAGTTCTATAGCATTGGCATTACAATTTTCAACACATGTGCCACACCCCACACAGTCATCTGTGTTGACACTTGCTAAGTAAGTTGAAATATCCATTAATGGAAATGCTCCAGCGTAATGAGCCTCAAAAGTTCCACAACAACATTGACAGCAGTTGCATATACCATCTATTTCCTTTTCAGGATCCAGATTAGTGTGAAAAGCTTTATGAACAAGTCCGTCATCTTCGCATTTTTTTAAGATTTTCATCGCTTCCTCTTTTGAGACTCGCTCCTGAAAGCCTTGAGATATTAGAAATTCTGCAGTTCTGCCAAAGGAGAAACAATTTTTCCTATCATCTGTTTTTTTACATGGCTCATTAATAAGATCTTTTCGGTGCCTACAATAACAAGAAGCCACTCCGATGGTATCGTAATTATCTAAAATTTTAGATAGTTCTTCCAAAGGCAGTACTAATTCTTGTCTTGGTTCAATCTCTTCTTCTACAGGAATAACTCTGGCGATTCCGGGAACTCTATTGTACTCTTTCATGAGTTGGTCATAATTTTTTTGAGTTCCTTCGACTAAATCATCAAAAAATCCTTTGTGTAAATTTGCTAATTTTTTATCTTTTTCTCCGTATTCTCCCCGCATTAGGGTAAACTCAAGTAAACCTGGCAGTAGCGGCGCTAATCGATAAACCATAATGCCAGTAGTCCTACTGGGGATTCCTGTAATTGCTCCGGCATACATAAGGTCATTAAGCATTTTATCAAGCGCATTATCATCTAAATCAGTTAAGGACTTAATTTCTTCGTTATTATAAGATTTCTTTTTAAATTTTACGATAAATTTAGCATGCTCTTCAGTTAATAGCGTTTTTAATACTTCAATAACATTATCAGTTATTGGTAGAGGAAGTCTTCCCGCGTTTACAAATTTTCTTGCTGCTTTATACCATAATTTTTCTGACATAATTCTTCTCTATTGTGCTTATTCTGAATTAAACTATAATTATACCAATTAGAGTTCAAATAATTTATTTATAAAATTTTTCGCAAGATATAAACTAAATTCAAGTTGAAAACCTTCATATTATTTATAAAAAATTGGAAAATTCTATAAAATTCCAAAATTTATGATAATCTTCAATCTTTCCCGAAGGGGAAAGACCAGCCCTAAGGTTATCAGGCTGTACGCCCGTCGCCGGATTCAAGGCATACTTCATTTGTAATGTTTTTTTCATTACGTCGGGAGCCTTGAAGGATGTTATCCCGCTGTGCTTGAAAAAGTCGTGGATTTGCGACCATTTACTGTAGGGACTACCCTTTTTCAAACGGAGTTTTATATTATCTCCGACTTGTGAGAGTAACCACTTGTAAATGGGTGGAAATATTTCCTTAAATCCCATCCCTCTTCGAGCAATCACATAACTTGCTAAAATGTGAGTAGATAAGTTAAGTGAACGTGAGTATTTATATTTACCAA
Organism: Promethearchaeota archaeon; assembly: GCA_048941265.1. Lineage (GTDB taxonomy): Archaea > Asgardarchaeota > Lokiarchaeia > Sigyniarchaeales > SOKP01 > LW40-45. The sequence continues at coordinate 28,157 of JBHLNT010000030.1, read as the reverse complement.
TGAGAGAAGTATAAGCAGGGTGAACCTTTCTAAGAGCTACACCCTTTTTGATACACTTGTTCTCTAATAATTCTAATGCTTTAATCTTGAAATTGCTTAATTTACGATTAAGTGTCTTGTTATATGAAAATTTTTGTACAAAAGATAAATCCTCAATTACTACTCCTTTCTTCTTATTAATGCAATAATTTACTACTTTATCCATTTTGTAGCTAATGTAATCAAGGCGTCTATTCTTTCTTAATGTATGCATATTTCTAAAGGATATTTCATGATAACTCTTAAAAAGCCCGTTTTGGTCTATATTGCTTAAAGATACAAAATTATAATTAAAATCAAGTCCTACTACCCCGTTGTTAAAATCGTATCGCATTTCTGATTCGGGAATTTCATAAGAAACATGGGTAAAATATCGTACTTCTCCTTTAACTATTCTCCGCTTGATAGTTACCGTATATTTCTCTACTTCGAAGATCTCATTAAACCATTTAGTTTGTCTTTGATTAACTGAAAGTGGAATAAGCAGCCATTTTTTACCTTTTACCTTTGAAAAAGTACGAATCCAAATAGCTTCATTGGAGAGAATTTTAAGATTTAAATTAATTCCTTGTTTTTTTCCAATACAACAAAATGAAGAATCCCTTCTAATTCTAAATTCTTCTCTGCTAATTTTTCCTAAGATTCTCTGTCGAAATAAAGATTTTGTCCCAAATACTACGGACTTAAGCTTTAAATTATTCAATTTATTTTGAATCGATGATAAACGGCTATATAATCCTTTTAACCTTCTATCTTTCCTGTCATTTGCTCTAATTTGATTGATTTTATCTTGAATTGTGTCAATTTGCAATTTCATATATTTTCCTCTTTTTTTATACCACGTTTGTTGTTGTTCAACTTTCATTTCATTATGAATTAAAATAGTATTTACATAAGGATTATTCTTGCAAATCTCCATTAATTTCGGTTGAATTATCTTTCTCTTTTCTGTTTTAGTATAATCCATATCTTTTAGATCAAAAAGTAAGTTATATCCAATTCTCTTTACTCTATTATAAACTGTGAAAATAGTTCCTAATTTTTTTTCCTGCATAGGTGTGGGATACAAGCGGAATATAGCAGTTTGAATCATATTCAATTCATATCTCTTTCTAACATAAGAATTTAAAGAAAACATATTCACATTTTCATTAAAACCATAAGAGTGAAGTAGATTTTTGATTTCTTCCGAAATTTTTGATTTCCACTTTATATGTGAACATTATTCATTACGGACTCTATCATCTTCTTAAAAAATCAGATCTCAGTATTCAAGTTGAAAATAAGAAAAAAAATAGAAAAATTTTGAAATGGGTAAGAATGATTGTTCTTTTTACTTATACTTAATTGCAAGTAAGAGGTCATTCTTGGTTATTTTCTTTCTGTTCGCATGCATGGTAAAGGCTCGAGCTTGTTCAGTCAACCCGACAGCAGATTTTTCAAGATGTTCAATTAACAAATTTACAGCGTTTCTGGCAACTATTGAGGCACCTTGTTGTTTCATGAGCCTTCGAATTGGGCTCCATGCAAACGCTTGTTTCTTTTTAGCCATTTTTTATTCCTCCTTTAAAAAATCTTTTAAAGATTTAATTTTATTTTTTTGGTTAATTTTTAATGATATTTTGTTAGTTAATAATTAACCGAAGCTCTATTTAAACTTATTGATGAAAGAGTAAACTCTGACGAAGTTAAATCAAAAAAATTTCGACAATATTCTTTATACAAAACTATGATTTCAAATATTGATATGTTGATAAAAATGATTATACAACAAAAAATGATTCACTTTTTTCATAATGAAAATAATTATTATTCGAACTATGGTTAATTCTTATTTTAATTCTATTTTATTATTACTATTTAGAGATTTAAAAAATTTTGAATTAATATCTCTCATCCTCTATCTATGATAGATCATATTCATTCTGGGTATAATCAGTAAGTAATTTTGTGGTTAAATCCTAATAAAAATCTTTATTATTGAAATATGGATAATAGTTGTAGTCAACTAAGAAGTGATTTTTTGACTTATTATGAAGATTTTAATGAAAGAAGAGAATTTTTGAATTATGTTTAAATTTTTTATGGTAATGATACCAGTTTTAAATGAGGACAGAATATAAAATAGAAATGCTTATAATCCTTCTTTTTTAACAATAATAATAAATTGGTGATGAATATTTGAAACAAAGGAATAGGGGTAACCATAGGGATAGAGATTTTTATTATCTTGGTGTAATATGGTTAATCCCGTTAATCTAAATCCGATATTTTTTAACATACTTGCTGTATCACCATGATATAGATAAAAATCGGGACCATCTCTGAAATCTGATACTATTATTGCCATATATTTATTCTTTTTTAACTTTTTATAACAATGTTTATAAATGATTTTTAGCTGATTAAGGAATTTAGAATAGGATTCTATATTTGCTAAATCTTTGTGAAATGTCTGGTCTTTACCCTCAATTGTGTATTTGGTAGCAAACCCTTTCTTCACTCTTTCCATTTTGGTCTTATGGTCAGCTTTTTTCGTCAATATGCCCCAATAAGGAGGACTAGTTACTATGAAATCAAAAAAGTTATCGGGAAACAATAGGATTTTTTCTTTCACATCTCCATGTTCTATATTTTGAATTAATAGTTGCTTTTTATCCGCCTCATTGATGAGAAGATTAAAAGGTTTTTGTTGAGGATTGAACTTTTGTCCATTAATTTTTATAGGTAATCCCCTCAAAAAGAATCTAAGTTTTGTTAATTCAATCCACTTTTTTGTTAATTCGATGCCATATCCGTTAACATTTAATTCTGAACATGCGATAAGAGTGCTCCCTACGCCTGAGAATGGATCTAAGATTTTAGGTTTTTTGCTCGAATTGGTATAAAATTCAATTAGATTTTTAATATCCGGTTCAGGAAAAGTTGCAGGATGCTGAGTTTTAAATTTATCCCTTGTTGGGGTGATACTTTTTATATAACTATCATAATATAATGTTTTTTTAGTTAGATAGTTTTTCTCATCATAATTTAATTGAAATTCAAATGATTTCTTTATTAGATCCTCCTTTTTTTTCTTTTCCTTTCTGAAAATTAGAAAATAATCATTGATGATTGAATTATTTGGATCTTCAATAGAATCGGTATTTTTTTTTTCATCAGAAATCCATACCGTAAGGCCTTTCAGGTTAAATCCAAGACTTATTAATAGATTAGTTAAATCGTAATGATATAAAATCAGCCCCGAAGTTCTTCCAAAATAGAAATCTCTTACCATAACACATAGGTATTTATCAATTTTTAAAAGATCCAAATAGTGAACGAAATCTGATTTAATTTTATCAGAAAGAAGCATATCTTTATAGAATCTTAAATTAGGAAAGTTTCTATGTGCTTGTATTAAAATAAAATCTACTTCTTTATTTGGTTTAGTGAGAATTACTCGCCCTTCCCTTTCCGCAACGACGCCAATTTCTCTAGTATTATCAGGATTTAATATGACATCATTCTTCTTCGTGAAAAATAATATTAGATTTCTCAAATGGCGGATTTCTCTATCATATTCAGTATTTAGATGATAATCTGAATATTCCCACACACTCTTTGTATTTATCAACCATTCTTTAGCAGTTAATTCATTTAACTTATTGGATACCTTAATTTTTTTCTTGGTTTTTATTGAATTTGTCATTGAATTGAGAAAATTTCTTTATGTTCTTAATTTCTATATGTTGAATTAAAGTTTAAATACTTAAATCTAATCCTAATAAAGAATTTGAGGATCAATTTAAAAAATTTATACTCAGTGATTATGAGAAAAAACATTGATATTTTTACATAAATTTAAAATCAGAATAACACTAACATAATGTAAAATATTAGATGGATAAATGAGGGAAAAAGTTAAATGAAACGTTTTGAGAATGAATATGAAGGAATAGCAGGTTTGAAAATATATTACCAATATTGGCTTCCAGATAACCCAAAAGCGGTTTTACTGATTGTTCATGGATTTGCTGAACATTCTGGAAGGTATATGAATGTAGTGAAAGAATTAATACCTTTAGGATATGCAATATATGCAAATGATCATAGAGGTCATGGAAAGTCAGAAGGTATCAGGAATTATGTTGATTCTTTCGATCAATATATAGAAGATGAAAAAAAATTGTACGATATTATAGGGCAACAGCATCCAGACTTACCTATATTTATGCTAGGCCATTCTATGGGTTCAACTATAGCGCTCTACTTTACAAAAAAATATGAACATCTTTTGAAGGGGTTAATTCTGTCAGGAGTAGGTACAGATGTTGGGGGTGGAGGTGTTTCGTTATTAAAAGTTGTATCTAAATTTTCAGAGGAGAATCCAACAATGGAGATACCTCCTAATTTAAATGCAGAATTTTTAAGTCATGATCCCGAGGTAGTAAAGGCATATCAGACAGATCCTTTAGTGAATGCTGATAAAATCACCGCAAGATTAGCGTTTGAATTTTTTAATAGCTTGAAAAATGTTGAATCTTTCGTTAAAGATCTAAAAATTGATTTATTAGTTCAAAGCGGATCGGAAGATAAATTGATTACTGGAAGTGAGAAATTAGAAAACTTGTTTATGATGGGAGATAAAACCATAATTATTTACGAGGGACTATATCATGAAGTTTACAATGAAGTGGAACAAGAAAGAAAAAAGGTTCTCACTGATCTTAGAAATTGGTTAGAGAAACATAACTAATCAAAATTAAATTTCTTTTTAACAAAAATTAAACAGATATGAGATTAATTTCAAGAAATTTAAAAAGAAAATTTACCGCCATTCAGCACCACATTGTCCACATTTAAATTTTTTCCCGTACATTCTTGGATATGCCGATATAATTTTCGTTTTATCTTCAACTTCTCTGATTTGTCTTAGATTTTCATTAGCACATATCGGGCACTTCCTTCTGCCATCAATAGTTTCAATAACTCCGATTTCATCGATATCTGGTATTTCAGCAGCTTGAGGTGGACTTTTTGGGGTAATTTTTTCCTGTAATGGAGCCATAATTTCTTGTTCTTTACGAATTTGCTCATTTATTGGTTCTTCGATGGTTTTTAGAGGTTTTATATTAGATTCTGGCAAAGAGATAGGTACTTCTCGAGTTTCGATAGCTTCATGTCGTTTTTTCACTAATTCTTGAACTTTCCCTGTAGATATATCTGTAATCTGTTCTGCTTTCTCGCTATCATTTTTTTCGTTAATTCCTGAGGTGTTTTGTTTTTGACCCAGCAATTCTTGTTGGATTATAGTATCAGTTAATTCTTTTGTTTCCACATCTACATGTAACAGTAGAGCTGCTTTCAATACCTGATTCTTTTCAATTAATTCTTTATTCTCTTTTTTCAAAATAGTAATTTCTTTTTGCAGCCTAATTACATTACCTTCAATATCCCCACCGAGTTGATCAAGCTTATTTATTTCAGCTGCTTTTCGAAGTTCTCTATTTTCTTTTACTAGGGAAGCGACGTAATCGTTTTGTTCTTTAATTTTATTTTCTAGATTAGAAACCGTAGAAGAGTGTTCAGCACTTAATTTGTCTATTGTATTACGATGAAGTTTATTAACTTTTTCAAGGCTATCAATTTTTTCATCATATTCAACAATCTTATTTTCTAATGTGGAAGTGTATTCTTCCTCAGAGGGTAATTTTTCACTTTTTTGAATTATCCTACTCTTCTCTTTTACTAATTCAGAAATTTGCTCATTTAATTGGTAGACCTTATTTTCTAACTCTACAACATATCCCTGCATATTTTTTAAGGCGGTGTCATTTTGTTTTTGAGCATCATAGTTTTCTGCCAACTTTTTATAATTTTTTAGTTCAGCAATTAATTCGTTTATGGTGGCTTCTAACGATTTGACATCTTGATATTTTTGTTCTAACTCTATTCTCTGAGAATTAAGCATGTCTTTTAACACTTGCACATCATCTATTCCATTTAAATCGCTATTCATATCTTTACTCATGTTGAGATCTCCCAAATTTGTAATTAATTAAATTTCATCTGTTAAACATTAAGATAATTATCATTAAAAAATTTTAGGAAGTAGGAAAAAAAAAGAATAAAACTGGAACAATTCTACTTATTTGCATGTTTTAGAAAAAAAAAAGAAAAACAAATCTTAGCTATAAAATCTTAATTTAAATAATTTATCATACCCTACTTTATGAAAAGGGCATACTTTAATACAGATTGAGCAACCTACATTTTCATAAAAGTATGGGAAGCATTTATTACTATCAATTCGGGTTACAGTTCCATCTTCATGTTCGATAGGTTCTTCTAATATGGCATTTACCGGACACATTTTAATACATGTACCGCATTTATCACAATATTCAGAGATTTGATAATCTTCTTCTGCCATTTTAGGAAGCGGTGATGCATTGGTTGCGATCATAGATAACCTTTGCCTTGGTCCAAATTTTTTGGTGATAAAAAGACCTTGCCTTCTTATTTCATCCCAAAATTCTGACGTAGCCACTCTATCTTCTTTTACATGATCTCTAAGTTCTTTTTTATAATCCCTAGTTGCTTTCTGAAGGCTCTTTCCTATTTTAGGTATTATTTTTAAAAAGTAATCTTTAAATTGCCCACTAAAAAGTTTAGCATTTAAGTTACCATTTTCAATTATTTTAGCTTTTAAACCCTTTGACTTTTTCAAAGCCGATTTATCTTAATTATTTATCATTAAATTTAATCATTAAAAATTTTAAAAGAATAAGAAAATAAGTTTTTTTTGAACGATAAAAATATTAATAAAAAAAAAGTTAAGAAAAATTTAAAAAAAAATTTAATAAAATTCTTCTTTACTCACAAGTACGCCAATAAGACCTAACACGCCTCCAGCTAGAACTATAAAAGAACCGAGTGCAGCTCTACCAACGACTACAATATGGAATGGAATAACTCCTTCAATTAAATAGTCGGATGTGCCATAAATTTCAAAATATCTCAGAAAAAATCCAAATAGTGAGATGGTTCCTCCCAAAACAAGAGCTATACCCATAAGCAGAGGCATTATGGTCCCCAAAAGCCCCACTTTGCGATTCTTTTTACCAATTAGCTGCAGAATCCCTGAAATTAAGAATAAAAGCATTAAAATTGCTATTACTTGAATTTGCCACCTTTCCAGTTCAAGTCTTTGAACATAAAAATTACTAGGGATTATCAGATTTATAAAATTGATAATCCCTCCGATTCCATTAGCATATTGCACCGTTTCATAGCTAAATTGGTACCATGTGAATAAAAATGTCCCAATAAGAGATACAATTCCACCAATTAAGATTAAATTTTTTCCTTTTCCCATAGTATAACACCTTCATTTAATATTGGATTTACTTCTTTTTTTTTTTAATTAAGTGTATTATTTAAATAATATTATTGATGTATTTAAATTCATTTTTAATTTTTTTTGTGAATCTTTGATACCTTCTCATATTTTTTATAGAAATTTAAAGAAATTTGGTCAATCCTAAATCTTCTATCTTTTCTTGGGTTGGTTCACCATTTTGTTTATTCCATCCTCGTTCATCATAATAATCATCGAGTAATTGATTTGCAATGTCAATAGTAATAATGGTCCCTCCAAAAAAATCCTTAAATTCAAGATTATTCTCACCTAACTTAAGTGGTTTGAACCATTCTTTAGGAAATGCATCACTTTTTCGTGTAAATCCTTCTTTCATATTCATAATCTTAAGAAGGTTCCAAGATCGTTCAGCAGCTTTTCTTAAATCATCTGATACTAATTCAAAACCGGTCACAGCATTATAAAATTCAGTAGCTAATTCAAGTCCCCAAAAACGATTTATCTGAGCTCTTGCGCATAATCCTAAGCTTGTTAAAACAGTATACCAATCCTCTGAATATCGAGTCAACCGACCCACATGTATTCCCATTTCTCTTATTGGCGGAATAAACACCCGAGCTATTGCTGAATTGGGGATTCCCATCCGTTTAAAATGATTTCTAAATTTCTCCATTGTTCCTCCAGCACCTACATAAGTGGGAGACCCTCCTGAAGCTACATGTGCTCCCTTAGGATTGACCACTTGCTCGAATTCCATTGTACCAAGTCTTAAGAAGCGAGGCTCAAAGACCACATCTAATCCTTTGATAGTTAGCATTTCATTTGCAAAGGTGTCATTAAATTCTGCTAATTTTTTCCATCCATCGGCAAGAGTATTTCCAAAGCTTCCTTCTCGATTTGCAATGATTTCAATCAAACGAATTAAAGTATTAAAATCTTGTTTCCATTCAAAACCGAGATCATCATTAGTGATTGCTCCTTTATCATGCATTTTTCCTAAAAATTCAAAAAGAGAGGTTATAGTTAAGGAATCTAATCCATATCTTCCAATAAGATCAAAAATCTTAACTGCTTGATGGGCATTTTCTAAACTATCAAGAGTAAGCATTAATAATGGGTTTATGATTGATGAGGTATAATTTATTAATCCATTGAATTCTCCCTCTTTAATTTCAAGAATATCTTTATCTGCCATAGGACACGATGGGCATGCAATACGCCGCTTTTTCAATTCCTTGAGATAAAATTTTTCACTTGCCTGTTTTACTTTTTCTTTTTGTCCTTTCGCAGCTAACATTAAATTAATAGGTAAACTTCTTAACATACCTAATTCAATCCATGAATCACGTTGAGGATAATTTCGAATTCTTTCGATTTGTTTTTTATAAAGATTTTTAAATTCTTTAGGATTCGAGATGGAGATTCCCTTAGTACCTTTTGCTACTATAGCTTTTAGATTTTTTGAACCCATTATCGCTCCTAGACCTCCACGACCGAATGTTGCAGTTTTATCAATGAGAGTTAGAGCCCCGAACACTAAATTCTCACCCGCTTGACCTATTGAAATCACTCCACAACCTTGATGGTCTTTCCATAGTTTATTAGTCGTTTCAACTATATCTTGACCCCATAATTCTGATGCATTCGCAAGTTCAACATGATCATCTAAGATGAGAAGATAAACAGGCTTTTCTGATTTACCTGAAATGATTACATGATCGTACCCTGCTTGTTTTAAATTGAAACCAAAACTCATGCTTCCACAAGAATTTGCGATAGCTCCGGTTGCTGGAAATTTCGATAACCCTACGGTTCGAGAAGCTCCTGGAGTTATTGTTCCAACTAAAGGTCCTACACCTAAAATAATGGGATTCTCAGGAGAAAAAGGATTCGTATTAGGTTTAAGACGTTCAGCTCCAAGTTTGCAGTTCATTCCTATGCCACCAATGAATTTAGTTAAATCCTCAACTTTCTCATCTTCAAGGAAAACTTTATTATTAGATAAATTAATATTTAGAATTTTACCAGTATAGCCATAGAAATCCATTAATCCTCAACCTCCTTCAATTCTAATGCTCCATAAAGACAATGTCTTGCACATTGACCACAGAGAATACAACTATCTGAAAATGAAATTTTGGGAGTTATTTCATAGACATCGTCGATTTGGATGAAAGCTTCAGCTGGAGAGAATCTTTGTTTGTAAGTGGATGAACATATTAATTGACATATGCGGCATCCTGTGCAATTCTCTTCATGGACAATAATTTCAACGATTTTTACCACTTTAATTAAAATTTTTAGAATATTTTGAATCAGATTATAATATTAAATAATTATAATTTGAATTTTTGATATTTAAGCTTTGCATAATGCTTAGTACATAGAGATTATCATTAGTAAAAGATTAAGAATAAATTGAAAAATAATTTTATTCAATATCAGAGATATTGCTCAAATTTTTTTGAAGTCTCATCAGCTTTTGTTCTATTTATGCTTAAAAATAAATTTATCATATTTTTTCTAGCTTTTTTAAATTCACGATTTAATTTATTATGATAAGTAATGTTATGTCTTTTATAATTTGAGCAGTCTGGATAATACCAGAGCCCATCATTAGAAAGTCCTCCTCTGTTTGCTCTATAATAATCCAACTCTTTAACGTCAAAATCTTGATAAATTATCCGATATTTTTCTTTTTTTGGTGGTATTTTTCTCTCCCAATATTCTGCATCAGTTTGGATTTTACTATTTTTACGAACTGGACCGTAAAATCCTGTTGTTTTGATATCATCATGCATTTTGCTTTCATGATACTCATTATTAGCATATGCGATAAAAATATAGTTCTCTCCTGCTATAGTAGATAATTTATCCGAAAATTCTCCACTTTTATTAGCTGAAGGGACTAATAATATATCAACTTTTTCTTTTATTTTATCTATAACAGCACTTTCTAAAAAATCTCGACAAATTACAACACCAATGTCTCCGAAAGGGGTATTTTTTAAAATAATATATCCATTCCCTCTATAGATCCTCCTGTCCTCATAGTATTTGTTATGATCTTTTTCTCTAGATGATAAATAACATTTAATAGCATCAAATCTTTTGATATTCTTATCTTTACTTAAAGGGTGATTATAAAAGTTTGTAATGATCGGTGCTTGATTGAAGTAAAAGCTTCCCCGTTTTGCATATAAAGATCCTGCGACAACAAGAAAATTTTGGTCAAGAGGATACTGACCATTTTCATTTTTTAAATTACCCTGTTTTATAATTTTAATTATTTCTTCAATTATCTCTTCTTTAGGAATAGTTAGTTCCGGAAAGAGAATAATATTAGCTCCAGTATTCAATGCTTCACGAAACTTATCAATTATTTCATCCTTATAAAAATTTTTTATGTAAACATTTTCCAGATCACCATAAGTGATACATTCATCGAAGTTTAGAGATAATTTTATAATTGCAATTTTACATTCTTCAAAATCCTTTTCAGGATAACGAAAATTTATTATACATTCTCTTAACTTCTCATTTGTGAAAGGATAAATAGAAGGAATTGTTCGTCGTTTAGCATACCATTTACACCCATCACAATTGAATTCTTCTAAAGCTTTTATACAGGGCTTGCATCTATTATGAATCCATTCATCTATACTAAAATTCTTTTGATAAAATCCCTGTTTATGAATCAAACTTATCGAGATAAATGAACAATAACAATCTAACTTTTTAATAAACCAAAACAAAGTCCTCAAATTTGTTGTTATAATAATACACATAAAATTTAAGGGATCACTTAAGGGTTCAAATGTCCTTAGAAGAAATAATTTATTTTCCATTTCTTTCCATTTATTAACAAAATGTTCATAATCTCGAACTTTAAATCTTATGAATGCATGAACAAAATTTTCAATATGCATTTCAATAGCATAATTGGAAAAATTAGGTTTTTCGGTAATATTTATCAATCGATTATCTAATAAAAATAAAAACTTCTTACGTAAACTATCAATTTTGCCTGAATTTCTTTTTTTTTTTTCTGATGCTAAATCCAATGAATTCGCAATTATTCCATTTAAAAGATTTATATCATAAGATTTTAGCTTTTGAGGATTTGGATCTCTAGACAGAAATCTACCTTCTATATAAGAACGAAAATTAATGATTATGTTATCTTTAAAATATTGAGTCATTTTTTCCCGAAACTTTCTAAGACTATTAAGATTACGCCAATCCGTATATATAATATAATCAAATAAACCCCGAACTGTGTAATACTTGCGAGAAAAATAATTTTTTTCAATGTTAAGAATATTTTCGCGTATACGTTTCTCAACTTCTTGTTTTTTACCTGGTATCGATTTTAACATTATTAATACCTTCAACCAATCTCTCCGTTCTAATTTTATAGATATTTTATATATGTAATCGTCAAATAGCGAATTGCTATTAATTATTTTATTATAATCTTTATTATCATATTCTATTTCAAAATGTAAATCATCTTTACAGCGAGATATTTCAATATTTTCTTCTAATTTGTAGTTTTTTCTAAAGTTAATAATTTCAGATTCATTCCATAATTTGCCGCATATAATTTCAGGTCTTAATTCCTCTTTCACATTATCTTTAGTCAAATTTTTAAAATCAAATGTATAAATTGGTTTTGGTTGAAGAGGACTAATATAATTTTCATATTTCCAAAGACGTAAAACACATTTAGTTTCAATCACATGAACACCTTTCTCATCAAACATCGAATTTATCATTTCAAAAAACTCAAACAATGAATCTGCCTGCATTATCAAAAGATATTCTGGTGCTGCAGCTTGAATTTTAAATACATCAATAATAGCATCATTCTTAAATTCATTTAGCATAATCTTTAACAATTTATCTTTAGTTTTAGGAGTGAACCGAATCATCACATATGATAAGATCTTTGGAATAGAAATTGGAACGAAAAGCATAAAATCAGAAAATTTTAATATTTCTTCATTTCTGTCTAGAAGATCAAACCACCATTTTAATTTCTCATAATCCTTAAATTTACTTAATCTTAACTTATGATATCTCTCATCAATGATATCCTTTATTTTGGAGAACTCTATAAAACATTCTTTTAGATATTCAATTTTATCTGCTTTATTATAATTTTTAAATATGTTTACATCAATATTGATATCTCTTTCAGTGTTGATTTGGATTTCATTAATTAATTCTAAAAAATCTGCAAATCCACTTCTCTCTTTAAAAAAATCGATATATTCTTGAAATTTATCACCTATAATTATCCCAAATCTTTTTTCGATCTTTACTGAATAAGATGAGTGTTCTGTCTGAATATCAAAATCAATATTTTTAAATATCTGATTCCTAATATCATAATACTCATCTTGATTTGAACTCATTATTAAAAGTGGAGTGTATCCACATGTGTCAATGATCGAAATAATTTCATTAAGATTTCTTATATTGAGCAACATATTTCTTACATCATTCCTAAAACATTCTGGGGTAATACTTTCTGTAAAAAAATAATATTTTTTTAAGATCGGGAAGAATACAACCCTCCAATAAACAGTTTTTTTAGAAAAATTTTTCTCCAATAATTTTGCTTGAATTTTTGCAATATAATTTTTTAATTCTATTAATAAATTAATTTCTTTGTCGTCTAATGGATCAAATTGGGTTGCTTTTGATAAAATATTTTCAATCTTTATAAATTCTTTTTCTCTATAATAAGATAACGCTTCGAAAAAGAATGAATCTTTAAAACCAGGAATGTTTTCTGAGAGAAGATGATAGATTTCTGTTTCCTTTTGGTAATTTTTTTCTTCGCGATAAGCTTTTGCAAGATAAAGATAGAAATCTTTATCTTCAGAATATAACTCTATTGCTTTTTTAAATTTTGCTATTGCTAATTGATAAGCTCCTATATTTAAATAAGAGGCTCCTAGAAGTTTTAATGTATCTCTATGGGTGGGTTTAAATGAATGAGCGATGTCCAATTTTTTAATCGCATCTTTATAATTACCTTGCTCAAAGTAAGCTTTACCACTTTCGAATGTTGAAGAGAATTCTGCTTCAAATTCAGATGACAATTAAAAGACACCTCTATTATTTGGACTTTTTTGATATTTACAAGAAATTTAACTATTGGTATTTCTTTGAATTAATTAACAAATTTTTAACTTAATTAAATAATTCGACTTTACATTATTTAAAAGTTTTAAAATAAAAGAAACAAATAAATTGATAATATAAGAACTAGATATTATTTCATTTTTGCGATATCTGCATTCACTTTTTTGTAAACCTCTTCTATAGTTCCCATGCCCAACTTTTCCAAAAAATCATTAAGTTCTTCCCAGTTCTGCTCAATAACTCCTTTCCAAATTAATGCGCCATCTACCACTAAAGCATGCGCTGATACAAAGCAGGAATCGTCACTTGCAAGAAATAATGCCGTTTTAGCAACATCTTCTGGTAACCCTGCACATGGAATCGGTTGTATTTCTTTTAAACGGAGTTTTAAAAATTCAGCCATTCTTTCTGCCGCGTCTTGGGGCAATCCAAGACCTCTTCCAAATATAGCAGTTGCAATACCTCCGGGACATATGCAATTTACGCGAATATTAAATTCACCTAATTCAGCAGCAGTAGTATGAGTTAATTGAATTATGGCTGCCTTACACGCGCTATAGAGATGAGGTCCCATACCTGTCCTAAGACCTGCAACACTTGCGGTATTAATAATACTTCCTGATTTTTGCTTCTTCATTATTAATGCTGCATGTTTAATGCCGAGAAACACACTTCGAAACAGCACTTCTATAGTTACATCAAATGCATCCACAGGGGTTTCATCTATCGGACCATAGGCACCTCCAAATCCCGCATTATTAAACATAACATCAAGGCGTCCAAATTTATCGATAGCACGATCGATCAATGCCTTAATTTCAGATTCGTTACGTACATTTGTATGAAGATATAATGCATTTGGTCCTAGCTTATCTACAAGTGCATTGCCTCTCTCATCTTGAATATCTCCAAATACGACATGAGCACCTTCTGCTACAAAAATCTCAACGGATGCCTTGCCAATTCCACTGGCTCCCCCCGTAATTACTGCTACCTTCCCATCAAGCCTACCCATTTTAACACCTAAATTTTTCAGATAGAATGTATTTAAATCTCATATTATTTAATTCTTTTATCCAAAAAATTAAGTTCAGAAAAGATATAACATAAAAAAAGATAATGAAGATCATTTTATATTTCTTAAATTCTTTACATCAACTTTGAAGCTTCTCTATGTCATAAATATGTTAGGATTTTATTATGATTTATGCCATTCTGTACCACATTGTCCGCATTGATATTTCTTTCCGTATAATTTCGGATAATCAGAAATAAGATTGGTCTTATCAATCATTTCACGGATTTGGGAAGAAATATTATTTCCACATAGGGGACAGGCTCTTCTTATTTCGGAAATTTGTCCTTCTACTTCCATTTTTTGATCTGTTGATTCTTCAAAAGATTTACTCATAATTTTTTTTTCTTCTTCGAGTTCCTGGACTGAAGTCTGTAAATTGTCAATAATATTCTCCATTCGGCGAATTTCTGTTTCTAGAAAACCAGTATATTCCTGCTTGGCCTCTAATTCTTTATTCTTTTCTAAAAGAGTCGTTTTTTCATTTTCTAATTCTGTTAATTTTTGCTTAAGATTACTGATTTGATTTTCCAGATTAGAGGTGTTTATCTCTTCGATTTTTTCATTTAACTGTTTATTAAGACTCTCTAATTCATGAATTTTCTTTAGGAGGCTTTCAATTTTATTATGATTTTCCGATTTTTTTTCTATTAAATTTTCAGCTGAGTTTTCTGGTTCATATTGGGATTGTTCCTTTTCTTCTTTAAGATCTTTTAAGTCTTCTGAATTATTACTCATTTTGCAAAAGTGATAAGTAATTAATATCTAAAAGATAATAGGGTCATTCTTAAAAAATGTAAGGAATACAATAAATTAATATTAATAATATTTATATCTTAAAAAATCAAAAAACCATCATTAAAAATTCAGATTTATTTAATGATATAGTCCGCAGCTTCCCAAGCGTTTTTCATCAAAGGATTCTGTTTGAGATATGCATCAATAACCTGTTTTGGAACTCTATTTAAAGGACATGAGAAGTTAATGCATTTAGAACACGTCTTAATTAATAAAATACCAAAAAAAATCATTAATCCTGCTAATGAGATTATTAAGAAGAGATATTGTTTAGCAAGAATTATAAATATCAAAGGATATCCGCTAAGTATTGTGAATCCGATCACAAGTTGGACCTTTTCTACTTTATTCATAGGTTTAGGGCTATATTTCCAAAGTTTATAACATCCATAATTGGCATTACAATGGAGAATATTGCCTTCTTCAGCATAAAAAGGACAATGCCGACAGAGAATACGAGTTTCCCAGAAATTGAAAAAAAATAACCAAAATCCAAACCAACCTAACAAAAACCAACCATAACCTGAAATAATCACACCAATAATTGAGGGAACTGCGAAAATTAAAAAGGTGGCTAGAAAACTTAACAAATGCTTTATGTTAAATTTACATTTTAGATTATCCTTAAGTGCGCAATTTTCGCAAATCTGAGAGTTTTTCCATGTGCAAACACTATCCGACCTCATTTGATTTACTTTTTACATTATGATTCAATCTTAATTAAAGATTAATAAGATTTTTAGAGCTTTTAAAACTTTTTTTCAAAATAAAATAATTTAGGTTCATAGTTAAATTAAATTTAATTTCCTAAAGGGTGTCAACAAATTTCTCGATATTGGTTTTTTCATTAACAATATTCTTAATCTCTTCTTTAAATGCGTTTAACAATGCTATTTTATCTTCAATGTCTAGTCTAAAATGTCCTTTGAATTTCTCGAGAAATTTGTTTTTTATTTCATTCAACACTGGTGTTATAACGCGAGTATCAGCATCTCTATTAGTTTTTATTATGAATAAGTAGTTAGTCATATTTTCTTTGCATAAAAAGAATCGATTGTTACTCATCTCAACGCTTCTTATTTCATTGTTTTGTAGAGTTTTCGCAATAGATTGTAATGCAAAAAGAAAATGAGACAATAAAGCAGAAGTACTGACACCGGTTCCTTGGATTTGATTTTCAAAACTTAAAATTGTTGCTCCAGAACTATCAATGATATAAATCCAATTTATCACATTCATGTTTTTGGAACCTTACTATTTAAGCAAAATTTTCATCGGATGTTGTTATTAAAATTGTGTCAAATACTGTATAAATACTTGTCTTATAAAATTTATATTTATATTCTGTAGGAATAATTTGTCTTATTTTCCTAATTAGATCTGGAGTAGTTAATGTATCAATGTTTTTGAATTTTTCTTGTTTGGTTAAGTGTGGATCGAATTTATGGAAATATATTGAAATATCAACCTTTATATTGTTTTTTTTGAGTAAATCTAATACTTCCTTGAAATATCTTAAAGATAATTCGTGTCTATCAATATCTTGGATATCAATAACATAGATTATATTGTCAACTTTATCAAAATATCTGTCAAAATGTTCCAAATATTCTTGACGATATTGATCTTGTCCACCAAATTCCCATATAATCAAATTAGATTGTGGTATTTTAAAATTCTCAATTTTTACCCCTCTTGTAGGCTTTAGGGAAAGGAATGATAATAAATTTGTATCTTCCTTTAAGCTTAACAAGATAGAGGATTTTCCACTGTTCTCTAGTCCCATTAACATGATCTTTTTATCCATCTGACTTGTATCCTTCATTTTTAAACTCAACCTTTGAAGATATTAAAAATTATACCTATTTAATAAAATTAAAATTATTTATGTTTTGAGTTTTTTCTGTAACTGTTCTTGGTAATTAAAAATATAATATATCAAAATTGGGGAATTAAACTGAGCTATTTATAAGGTTTCAGAAAATTTCTCAATATTAGTTTTTTCTTTAAGAATTTCTCTAATATCTTCTTTAAAAGAATTTAAAAGTTCTATTTTGTCATCAGCATATAGTTTCTTATATCCAAAAAATTTCTTAACAAATTTATCTTGAATTTGTTTTAAAAGTGTTTTAATTAATTGAGGATCTGCATCCCGATTTGATTTTAAAATAAAGAGATTGTGAGTTGTCTTTTCTTTGCTTAAAAGAAATTTATTATTACTCATTTCTATACTTTTTATTTCACTATCCTTAAGATTTTTCCCAATTGATTGTAAAGCAAAAAGGAAGTGGGATAATAAGGCATGACTAACATTACCCGATCCTTGGACATGAATCTCATAGCTAAAAATAGTTGCTCCAGTGTCATCAATGATATAAATCCAATCTATTTTATTCATATAGTTAACCATATAAATTTAATGTTTAAAATTCATTTACTTTATTAAAAACTTCTCAAATATCGTATAAATGCTAGTTTTATAAAAACTACAAATATATTCAGACGGGATTAAATTTTCGATTTTATTAATTAAGTTTGGAGTGATTATTTTGTCTAGATCCTTAAACTTCTCCTGTTTTGTTAAATTTGGATCATATTTATGAAGATATATTGAGATATCCACTTTAATATTAAATTTTTCAAGTATACTCATTATTTCCATGAAATAATCTAAAGCCAAATCGTATCTCTCAATATCTTGAATATCAATAACAAATATTATTTTATCAATGTCTTTTAGGTATTTATTAAGATTTTTAATGTGATCTTCGCGATACCGCTCCTGACCTCCGAACTCCCATATTATCATATTAGACTGCGGAGAAATTAGGTTCTCAATACTTACTCCTTTAGTAGGATAAAGAGAAAAATAAGATAGCAAGTTTGTATCTTCTCTAAAGCTCAATAGAATAGAGGATTTTCCACTATTATCTAATCCCATTATTATAATTTTTATAATATTTTGATCCTTTACAGTGCTATTCATTTTAACTAACCTCACAAGATAAAAAAAAAAAAAGAAAAAAATAATAATATTTTGTTTCTTAATTATTGAATTTTTTAGGTTAATAAGTCTAATTATAATGCATTTAAGTTATTTTGGTTGGCACAAAGATTTTCTTCTCAATTAAATCAAATACTGTTCTGGTTTTTTTAGGATCGTAGGTTTGCTCAGGAAGTAAAAAGCTTGTAAAAAAGAAATTCAAATTATTTTGCTTCATTATTGCTTTTGCTTTATTTATCATTGCTATTTCTGCATCTTTTAATTTGATATCTCCAACATCCCCTATTGTCAAGGGAGCGATGAATGACACATTGAAATTCTTTTCTACACACTGACTAATGCCTTTAAATTGAGTAGTATCTCCTTTAAAATTTTGGATTAATTCTCCAAAATTTCTGTCAACATCGTACGATAATGTGGTTATTGAATTTAAGAAATCATCCGAGGGATTCTCGGCCATAACTAACACTATCCTAAAATCTTTAAATTCAGACATAAGTATTTTCGATTCTTGGTATTCTAATTTTACCGTTTGAGATTGCGAATACGTACCAGTCAATTCAATTCCAAAATTTCGAATTGCTTCAAGAAAACCCGAAATCAAGCTGGCATCTATAACCTTACCAGCAAAAAATTGTTCATAAACGTTTAATCCTGTTTTTTTATCTATTACTAAGAGATAATTTAAGCTCAGAATATCAATAAATTTACTATGGAGTTTTTTAAGTTCTAATTCGCGATTTTTTTTAATTTTTTTGGCTACTTGATAAGATGTTAAACCAGCGACGACACCTATGATTATTATGGAGCTAATTGTATAAACTACCAAAGGATCTAACCCAGTGACCGTTGTGCCACCTCCACCGCCTCCTCCACCTCCACCTCCAGAAATAATTGTTACGCCTCCTGTCACTGTAAAGTCCGAGGATGCTACACCCGCATCAGTTCCATTATTCCAATAAATTACTGCCGTCCAATCCCCATTAGGACCGGTACTTGGAATAATATACGAGAAGGAAAGTACTCCACCGGTATAAAATGTTGAATTTCTATACTTTTCATATGCACCTGCATACAATAGATATGTATAATTGCCATTTAAAGGAGAAGTTACTCCAGATATCGATTCAGATCCTGCTGTAATCTCGGGATCCGGGCCATTAAAATTTATGGGTATATTAGGTGATTCAGCAATAATTTCCCAAGGCACATTTTCATATGGAATAGTCTTATTAAATATATAAATAGCTTTATCAACGGTATTATTTATAAAGTCAACACCGTCTGTTAGTGAAATATCATTTCTTAAAATTGAAAGTATCGTCCAACTATTTGGATATGAGAATTTAACGGTATAATTTCCATCAGATCTCTCTAAATAAAAACTTAAAGTCCATGGATGATATAAAGAATTTTCTCTGATTAATACATTTCCATCAACAAAAAGACTATTATTCAAATAGATACGATAATCTAATGAAAAGTTTAACTTAGCAGAGATATTATTTGTTATTGGAATATGAAAAATATTAGTATTTGGAGAGTAATTAGTAGAGATGCTAACATTTCCAGATCCTATCTCATTACCATTTGTAATGTTATAACTATTATCATTAACCGTAACTGCCATTTCAATATCCTCTGGATAATAAGATTTATTCACTTTCTGTAGTAACTTATATAAAAATGGGTGACCTTGTTGTACATTAGTCCAATAAATCGGTGCTTGAGTATAATATTCTGCAGTATGTAGGCTTGAATTATTAGGACTATTGGTATATCCCCAAAAATGTGCAGCAGAAGTATCACCATAAAATTGGTTAAATAGCACTAAATAATATCTACCTGCAGAAAGAGGGAGGGGGGTGCTAAAATTTTGGAAATACCACTTTGGAACTAGTGAAATATTTAATAATTGACTATAAAGAAAAGAATCAACAGGTTTATTAGTAGCACCGTCATAATCTCTAATTTGAATATAGACAGGTTCGGTGGTATCTTGTTTATATCCGTAGATATAAACTCCATAAATCAAAGTAGGTTCTGGCAAATACATTTCTACTCCAAGACCGGCATAATAAAAATTCGGATGGGTTTTAAGAATTGTTTTGTATTGCCATCCGGCTTGACTATCTTCAATGGATTTTGTTTGACGTTCAAGTTTTATATTTGTAAAATTCAGCTCTATATCTGTTACATTCCATCTAGAAGAGCCTAAGTCTATGTCAATTGAAGTAATATTTTCCATTACACCCTCATTTTCAGAAAATTCATCTATGCTGAAATTTTGGGATAACGTCATAGTTTCTTCATAATTTTGCGCATATGCAATTTTTATATTTTGAAATAATCCTAAAATTAAGATAGAAATAGCCACTGCTGATAAAATAGCAATTTTTTTATTTCTTGAATTTAGCATAGAACTTAGAATTTCGAAATATTTAAGTTATAAATTAAAACGAATCATTAATTCTTTACTTTACTTTAAAATTTAACTCTTATTTAAATTTTCATATTAGAGATATTCTATACTCTTTTCTCCCGGGAAATAAGTGAAAAGAAATAAATAAAGAAAAAAAATAATCTAGCTATTTAGTTTTTGAAGCACATACGCAAAATTCTTTCCTAAATTCTTGAACGTTTGCATCCCTTCCCCGTCTTTTTTTACATCTCCGGGAGCCAAGCCAATACCGAGATTCCAATAACTTGAGCCAACTACGACCATTTCTGCGATTAAAAAGAAGAAATTTATGCTCGAAAACACGTGTACCGCACCAGCACGTCTTACAGCAACGACTGCAGCTCCTACTTTATATTTATACATATCTCCGTTGGCTTTACCCACTAATCCGGCTCGTTCGATTAATGCTTTCATATTAGTAGTGACATCTGCGAAATAAGTTGGAGAGCCTAAAATAATTCCATCTGCTGCTATCATTTTTTCAATGAATTCATTCATTTTATCATTGGTTTGAGAGCATTTTTTATCTTTATTTGAAAAACATTTATAACACGATATACAACCGTGTAATTTTTCCTTACCAATCCAAATATACTCGCATTCAATGCCATTAGCTTTTAATTCATCCATAACTACATTTAAACAAAGGGTAGTGTTACCCTCTTTCCGGGGACTTGCATTAAATACAACAACTTTCATTTTTGAAACTCCTTTAAAATTTGATTATATTTGTTTTTTTGCTTTTTTTTTAATTTATTAATAATTAATAAATTGCTTTTAATCTTATTTCTAACTGCAAATATGAATTTTTATTATAATCAATAAGATTCTTTATGAGTAATCGTCCAGAAATAGTAGCTCCAGTTCAGGATTGGCATACATTAAAAGCAATAAAAGGGTTAGCAGACTCAGTATATTTTGGTGTACAAGACTATAACATGCGAGCAAAAGCAGTAAATTTTGAATTAAGTGAACTTAAAAAAGTTGTGAATTTTTGTCATAAACATGTCCCAAGTATTAATGCGTATTTATGCACCAACATTTTAGTATATGATTCAGAGTTAGGAGATTTAGAAAATTTAATTTCAAGTGCAAAAAATTCTGGTATAGACGCCATAATCGTACATGATATCGCAGCAATTAATATTGCGAAAAAATATAATATGAATTTTCATATTTCAACACAAGCAAACATATCAAATATAGAAGCTGCCAAATTCTACCAAGAGCTTGATGCTGGAAGATTAATTTTGGCGAGAGAATTGTCTCTCGAACAAATTGCTAATATTAAAAATAAGTTAGAGAATACAGAGATAGAATGCTTTGTCCATGGTTCTATGTGTACTTCAATATCAGGAAGGTGTTATCTTTCCGCAACGATATGTGATTCTGAAGAATATTCAGCGAATCGGGGTAACTGTATTCAACCATGTCGCAGACAATGGCGAGTAATAGATGATGAGAATAATGAATTTATCTATGATGGACAATTATTTCTTAACGCTAAGGATCTCTGCATGATAGAATATATCCCCGAACTTATCAACGCTAGAATAGATGCATTTAAAATTGAGGGGCGTATGAAAGATCCTTTATATGTAAAAACGGTTGTAGAATGTTATAAGGAAGCCATTGATTGTTATTTTGAGGGAACATATACCGAAGAAAAAGTAAAATATTGGTTAAAAAAATTATCTAAGGTTTATAATCGAGGATTTCACAGTGGTTTTTATTTTCAAAGACCTACAATAGAAAACATTGAATTGGGGATAAGAGGAAATATATCACCATACAAGAAGATATACTTAGGTAAAATTTTATCATATGATAATGCAAGTAGGTCTGCTAATGTTTTAATTGAAAATAGAGAATCATTTTTAAGAGTAGGTGATCAAATTATAATTATTGGAAAAAACTCATATTGTGTTGAGCAAGTTAAAAAATTAATATTAAATGGAACAAAGGTTAAAAGTATAGTAAGAAAGACCAATAATAATCCAATAAAATTTAATCTACCCTTAGAAAGTGTAGTAGAATGCGATGATAAGATTTATATTCTTTCTAAGAAATGAAGCGACCAATTAAGGAATTTAAAAGCTAAAATGAAGGCAGACTTGGAAGAAAATATGGATTTTGAGAAGAAAAGAAAAAAATTAGTGGAGAGTTTAATTAAAAGGGGCATCTTAACTCAACCAAAAGTTATACAAGCTATGATCAAAGTTCCGAGGCATGAATTTGTTCCAGAAAAAGCGAAATCTTCTGCTTATATGGATTCTCCTCTATCGATTGGATTAGGACAAACCATTAGTGCACCTCATATGAATGCGATGATGTGCGAATATTTACAACTTAAAGAGGGTGAAAAAGTATTAGAAATTGGAACTGGTTCAGGATATCACGCAGCATTATGCGCTGAATTGGTAGCTCCTCAAAATTCCGAATCTCCAGGTCACGTCTATAGCATTGAAAGGCATAAAAAATTAGTAGATAAAGCGATAATTAATCTTAAAAATGCAGGTTTCGATAATCGGGTCACAGTCATCCATGGAGATGGTACTCTCGGGTATCCCGAAGAAGCTCCCTACGACAAAATTCTGGTTACTGCCGCATCCCCTGAAAAAGTTCCCCCTCCACTTAAAACCCAATTAAAAGATGGAGGTATTCTTTGTATTCCTGCGGGATCCAAAGGTTGGGGACAAAATTTATACATCGTTACCAAAAATGGAAAAGAATTTGAAACTGAAAAGATTACAGGAGTACGATTTGTTCCATTAATTGGGGAGTATGGTTTTGACTCTTAAAATTTAATAAAGATTACCTTATGAAATTAAGAATTGAACTTTTTCTTATATTTTTTTTTAGCCAAATCTTTTCGGATGTCTTTTACAAACTTCGATCTTTCAATACAATCATGTAGTTTTTCTTCACATCCATTCCAGCAGAAAAATTTTTCAATACCACATGCACTGGCCATTTTTCTCCTCACTTCTATATATTTTATATCACTATCCAATTAATGACAGAAAAAGAAATAATAAGAACGTTCTTATTATAGAGCATAGAAGGAAAGAAGAATGAAATTAAGAAATATAATCTTTTCACACAAGAAGGTTTTAAAACAAAAATTAGGTTGATTAAAATAAGATTATTTTGGAAACTGCTTTTTAAGCTTTTTTTTCATTAATTTAGCTCTTATATTTTTTATATTTTCGCTTGTTTGGAGATTCTTTTTTTCCGATTTATTATTTACAGTGCAAGAGTTACGTCTTTCAAAAGTATAATTGTTCTTAATTTTCATTACCGATTCTGTTTTATTAACTTTAAATATATTTTCTTTTCAATCTTTATAAAGATACGTAAAACCGACAAAATTCGTAGCATTATTTAGACATTTTAGGAAATAATTAATTCTATATTAAGTTGAAAATTTTTCTTGAGTTTGAACTGAGGTGCTAAAGTTATTCCTTGATATATCGTTCTATAGCCTTCATCGGTATATGCATAAGCTATTATAGGAAATTTGTTAATCTTAACTTCGCCAGTATCACTTGATAATAAGATTTCAAAGTTCAAATCATACGTCTCATCGTAGGCTTTAAAATGGTCGCCGATATATTGAAAAGGTTCTAATAGATTTTTTTCATTATCATTAACCAATTCTACAAAAGCACTCTCCCATTTGAATTTGTTTGTATCTCCATTAAAGAAAAATGGGAGGTCTACTACGAGGTATAAATTTTCGAGAATTCTTCTTAGAATATCTTCCATTCCCGCAATTTCACTGAATTCTCCTTTTATTGCTATGAGAATTCTTTCCTCTTCGACCAAAATTTTTTTAACTATTTTGCAAGTATGTCTATCATCACTATTTATGTCTTTGATGCTTCCCTCTTTTTCCAATTCAATAACTACGGAAGCTTCATCTTTTTCAGTTTTAATCATTTTAAACTCACTATCAATAAAATCTCCAAATTCATAATAAGTATCAGTATGAAGTTGGCTAAGAGAAACATCATCGTGAATGAATCGTAATCTTAACATAGTTCTTCTAAATCTATCTACCATTAATTCTTCAGTCTTGATTTTTTCACTCTCATGATAAGCCTCAGGCCATCTTGTTAGAGTATTTAATAAATTATAAAATTTAGGTTTATAATCAAGCTCAAAAATAGTTCCTCCATCAGAAGGGTTGATATATACATTTAAGATATCTGATTCTATGAGAAGATCCAATCTACTATCTTTATTAAAATCGAGAGGAATAAAGGTTCTGTAAGATTTTTGAATAGGAAAAATAAGCATATTTAATTCATCAATCATTCTTTCGGCATTTATTAAATGGGTATAGACTGAAAATCTTAAAAATTGTAAATATACTCCTCCAAATAAGCCGTGCCAATAACAGTCATTACATTGAGCCTTATATATTTCATCCCAGGCTTCTTCTGCTTTTTGTTTTACTTTTGAAATTATATCTTTATCTTTTAGTTTATCAAGATATTCTTCTACCTTAATCAACTTTTCCCGCACATACAGCATTTTTTTATGCATATTATTTGATTCGGGATATTTAACTAAAAAATAGCGCCAAAAACCCCCTTTTAAAAATTGATATTCTATTTGCCTTTTTTCATTATCCTTTATTTCTTTTCTTACTTTTTTAAAATTCTTTCTGATTGGAGTGGGAAGCACCCATTCTTCCATTTTATCATAACTAGCGGTTGGAATATAAACTAATCCCTTTGCGGGGTAATTTTTCATATATTCTGAGAGTGTTATGGATTTAATCCACTTATTATGAATTATCTGCTCAAAAAAAGTGGGAATAAAGGGTTTTGTATTATCCCCATCCCAATGGCCAGCACCATCCACATAACAAATCTGATACGTTGATCCCCATACGCCCATTTTTTCAGCATCAGAGATCAAAAGTGCCATTCTGTCTCCTTTTTCATCGGCCATCTTTCTTAAATAATCAATACTATAATATGTTGGTTTCCAGGGTGTTAAATATCTCAAATGTTCATTAATTGGAAATACTCGTAATGTTTTTCCCTCATCTTCAGTAACATAAGTGTAAAAAGTATCATCTTCAGTTAATCCACAAGATCTAAGATGATTATCATCTACTAAGACATATTTTAATCCGACATCGCTTAAAAAAGAAGGATAATTTGGTTCCCAGACACGTTCAGATAACCAAGCACCATTTACTTCCAATCCGAATTTATTTTTTATAAGATTTGATAATTTTCTCATTTGGGCTATTTTATCTCGATAAGGGATAATGGCAAAAATGGGCTCATAATAACCCCCACCTATCATTTCAATCTGGCCCCTTTTAGCCATGATTTTTAATTTTTCAATGAAGGCAGGTTTATTTTGTAAAAACCATTCCAATATATTTCCCGAAAAATGTAGAGTAATTTTCACTTCCGGATATTTGAAAATATTATCTATTAGCGGTTCGTATGATTTTTTAAAAGAGTCCTCAATAACCCATCCAAAATTATCAACTGGTTGGTGAAAGTGAAAAACAATAGGTAAAAAAATAGATTTGTCAGGCATAAGTTATGTCTCTCATATATTTAAGGTTATAATCAAAATTAAGATTTGGTTCTTTTTAATTGTGTTAATAATAATCTTTCATTGATTTTTAATATGTTCAGTATAGGGATAAATAATTTTTCGAAACATAGAATATGCTAAAGCAAGGTTTAATAAACGATTAGATAATAATAATATAATATTCATAAGAGGAAAAAAAAAGATGGTCAATAAGATAAAAGCTATTGAAATAAAAGATTATATTGGTAAAAAATTCTATACAAGATGGTATCAGGTCACTCAGGAAGCTATTAATAAATTTGCAGATCTCACAAAAGACCATCAATATATTCACATTAGTCCTGAAAGAGCAGAAGATTCAATATACGGAAAAACTGTGGCCCATGGCTTCTTTGTTTTATCTATGCTCGGTTTCTTCACTTTGCAGGATGGAGATAGAGATTCAATGCAGTTTTATATAACAGATGCAAAATCAATACTTAATTATGGTTTTGATAAAATAAGGTTTATATCTGCTGTTCCAGTAGGTTCTTTTATACGTGATGTGTCAAATATTTCAAAAGTTGAGTTGGTTAAAAGGGGTATGAAATTTACATCGCACCATGTAATTGAAATAAAAGGGCAAGATAAACCCGCTGTTATTGCCGATTGGATAAATCTCCTTATTTTATAAAGAAATTCAGAAAAATTATACAATAAAGTCAAAAAATAAAAAAAAAGAATTTATAATTAAAATGGTTTTTTTAATAAGTTATTAGCAGATCCAAGAATAAAAGTAAGCCAATTAAAAAAAATAGAATAGACCATATAACATTAACGTTGTCTGCATAATTACGATGTATTTTTCCGTCTTCTGTTTCAAGAGTTTTAATTTGAAAAAAAGGAATTATACTACGGCGATACCATCCTTTTACTCTAACTCTTTGACCTATTAACTTTTTCGATTTAGTTATTGCAAAAATTAGATCCATTAATCCTAAACCAAAATGGTAATCAAGATATAGCAACCCTGTTTTGTCTTGCAAATATAAATCTTCACTTAAAATGAATCCTGGAATCCCACGACCTACTATTTGCCCTTCTATAATAGCAGGAACTGGTCTGACAGAGCTCACATTAATATGTCCTAAAAGTCTGTCAATATTAAATAGTCTGAAGCCATTTTTATACTTGAATTTTGTTTTTACAAATAATCCAAATGCTAATACCATTAAACCAAACCCTAGAATTATTGTAAATTCAGGGGATATTTTATAGTTAAATAATGGTCTTAAAATGAGATAGATTATTAGCAGAGGTAGTAAGGAGATAAATAATAAAAAAGGTATTGTATCTATACATAAATCAGTTAAAAATTCGGGTATCATGGTTTTTCCGACTTGTTCTTCTTTCATTTTTTTTGCATATGCGAAATCAATCAATGGTTTTAGATTAAATAGTGCGCACTGATCATTTAAACGCATAATTCTTTTTGCAGTTAACGGATGTGTACTAAAAAGTTGAAGATATTTAGCCCACGGATTATATATATCCCAAGCTGCAACGGCTGGAATTATTTTGCTAAACATTTCTTTTTTTTCATTTGAACTAATAAAAGCAACGTTAAGAGTATGTTGTGAGTTAAAAATTCCTAAACATTTAAGCGCTCTTACTCTTGATGTTTTGCTCTTTTCATCTAGATCTTCTATTAGCA
>JBHLNT010000198.1:0-7768 GCA_048941265.1 Promethearchaeota archaeon | reverse complement strand
TTATATTAATTTAAGTTTAAATAAATAAAAATTAAAAAGAATTAGATTTTATAATCCCATTTCAAGCAACTTTTTCTTATTTGCTTCAGCAATTTCTTTAGTTACTGTATTGAATTTTAAGGATATTAAAGCAGTTATCAAAAAAATTAACTTAAAAATTAGTCTCTTTGACTAAGTATGGTAACCGAGCAAACTGAATATGCTCCACCTAAATTATGGGCTAATCCGATTTTGGCGTCTGGAACTTGTCTTCCCTCCGCCCTTCCCTGAAGTTGTTTGGTTACTTCTTGGATCATTCTGCAGCCAGTAGAACCAATTGGATGTCCAAAAGATTTAAGACCGCCTGATGGATTCACAGCAGTTTCTCCATCCCAATTGAAGGTTCCTTCTTTAAGTTCTTCAGCTGCTTTTGACCGATCGCAAAATTGTAAATCTTGACAGTTAAGTAGTTCAGTAATTGTGAAGCAATCGTGAACTTCTGCTAAATCTATTTGTTTTCTGGGATTAGTAATTTCAGCCTCCTTATACGCCATTAGAGCCGCCTTTTCAGTGGCAGGGGCATGAATAAAGTCAAATTCAGGCCAATACCATGGAGTAGCTGTATACACGGCTATAGAATTTGATTTTACCATCACATAATCATCAGCATGAGCATAACTTTCCGCAAGCTCAGGTCGAGTTATGATCAAGGCCGCGGAGCCATCAGACATCGCACAACAATCAAATCTTCCTAAGGGATCTGCAATCATTGGAGCGGTTAAAGCTTGTTCTAAGGTGATTTTCATTCGAAAATGTGCTTTGGGATGATAATATCCATTTTCATGATTTTTTACAGCCACTCTTGCCAGATCTTCTTTGCTCCATCCATATTCATGGAAACTTCTCGTTGCTAATAAACAAAAAATAGCAGGAGCGGAGGGACGTGGTAAAACAGGATGCCCAAACACCGTTGTACCTGGTAAACCTCTTCCTCCCTGATCCATTAATTTCTCTACACCACAGGCTAGGGCAACATCGTACACTTCTGAAGCAACTCCAAGGCATGCGTTTCGGAAAGCGTCCATCCCACTTGCACAATAATTTTCACATCTCGTGATAGGTTTTCCATCTAATCTAAGAGAATCTTCAAGGGTAGTTCCAGAAAGCCCAGTAAAAAAATAATAATTCCCTAACCACGCAGCATTGATTTCATCTTTGGTAATACCAGCATCTTTCATAGCACCTTGACAGGCTTCTGAAAGTAAATCAAATTGACTTTTATCCCATAACTCTCCGTATTTGGTGGCATCACATCCAATAATGGCAACTCTATCTTTGATTCCTTTCATAATTATTGTTTATTCTCTTTCTGTTAAATTAAATATTTTTATCTTTTTTCGATTTTTCCTAAAATCATATCAGCACATTTTATCCCTGAATCAGCTGCAAGTTGCGTTCCGATTCCATGAGCGTTAGTACCCGCGGTATCTCCGACTACATATAACCCTTCAATAGGTACTACTGAAGAAGGTTTGTTTTTACCCGTTTGGTTTGGGGTGAGTGCCAATCCTTCAACAGGACCGAAAGGTTTCCCTGTTGCTTTCGTAAAATCTTTAGGAAATGACACATCCAAAAAATTAAGTTTTTTTTCTATTTCGGGAAAAAATTCTTGTAAGTCTGCGTAATATACTTCTTGCCATTTATCCCAATTTGAGACTTTTGCGGGCACAATAGTTCCAAAGATCGCCACTTGACCTCCTTTGGGAGCTAAAGAAGGATCAATATTCGAGGGAATAGGCCCAAAAAATCCGTTTGATTTGGGAGCTCCGGGTCCATATTTGCCTTTCCAATCATCTAATGTTGGATGATACAGGTTAACACATCCCCAATCTTTAATCAATGGTTCCTTTAAGGCTAATTTAAATGTCATGGAAGATAAAGAAGGTTTTAGGCTTTCAATTTTAGCTAAATAATTTCTTTCAAAATAATCGCGTCCTACTAAGTTTAATAATGTCATTCTAATTGATAAATTGCTGATAACAATAGGAGCTTTAATCATTTCATTATTTACCATAACTCCTTGTACTTTATCATTTTTAATTGCAATAGAATCAACATGAGAATTTGTTTGAAGCTTGCCACCATATTTTCGTATTCCTTCAGCCAGTGCGTTTGGAACGGCCTGAGATCCTCCTCCTAGAGGATATTGATATCCTTCTCGTGTAGTCATTTCTGTTTTAAAGCAATGCACAAATTCACCTGCACTTGCTTGCTTAGGTGAAATGGCAAACATTCCTGCTAAAATAAACGCAAATAATCCATGAATGAATGCATCTTCGGTGAATTGACTGATATATTCAGTTACTGTTAATCCATCTTCGTATAATTGTGCTAATTTCTTCTTTCTCATTGTCAAAATACTTGCCATTACTTTTCCTAAATCTTTAAAAGTGTGAGTATTTACCCCTATCTTTTTTAATCGTCTCATAACAGCATTTTCTGTTTCTTTTCCGGTACTTTCTCCCTCAGACGTACTTGGTTTCATAGCATTTATCATCGAGTTCACATTAAAATCTGAAGGGTAATATCCTTCAGTTTGATAAAATTTCATAGCTGTACTTTTATTGATCCCCTTAACGAACTCTAAATTCTTTAAACCTAACCTGTTTAAAATTTCTCCAAAAGGTCCATTTAATCCTAAACTAAATAAATGTACCGAGCGATCAAGCGTATAACCTTGTTTTTTATATGAACTACACGCACCTCCAATAGAAGAATTTTTTTCGAGAACCGTTACTCTATATCCTCCATGAGATAATAACGCAGCACAGCTTAATCCACCGATTCCAGCCCCAATTACAATAACATTTTCTTTCATAATGAAAATATAGTAAACTTATTATTATAGTATAATTAGCACAATAATAGATAAAAAATTTAAAGGTTTGAATTGTGTCCAAAAAAAAAGCATCAGAATCAGAAGTAATAGTTGACAAGAAAAAAGGAAGAAAATTATTTAGAGCTGCCTTGAAACTGTATCGTATTGGCGATTGTGAAGGTGCGATAGAATATATCGATGAAGCTTTGATAGCTCATCCGGATAATTATGAATATCATAACCAAAAAGGAGTGATACTAGATAGAATTGAAAGCCATGAAGAAGCAATAGAAGCCTATAATCAAGCTATTAAAGTCGACCCCAGCCAAACTAAGGCATTTTACAATAAAGGATTAGCTCTTAAGGATCTTAAAAAATATGAAGATGCTTTAAGAACTTTTGATGAAGTTACCAAAATTAACATAGTTCATTTATCTGCTCACTTTGAAAAAGCAGTTATTTATGAATTACTTGGAAATTATCCAGAAGCAATCAAACGATATGAAGTAATCTTAGAAGTACGCCCTAGTGCTGATAATGTTAAACGTAGATTAAATAAAGCATTAGAAAAATATTCTGAAATAACTAATGTGTGGAAAGATAAAATTAAATAAAATATAGTGGCAAAAACATTAGATTATCTTATAGAATTTGTAATTTTCTTTTTATTTCAACTTTAAAACTTTATTTTGTATTTTTCAAAACTAATTTTTTATAAATTTAATATTTATAAAAATTGGATTCTTTAAGTCTTAAATAGAAACTATTGTTGTTTGTTAATAGAATTTAATTTTAAAAATAATATGATTTAAATGGTAAATTTAACAATAAAAGATCTATTTCATGAAAAATTTAGAATTGTTCTAGTAATTCTGGGGCTTACAGTGAGTTTTCTGATGGTACATGTAGGGATGGGTATGATGACGGGATCTGTTGACCAGAACACGCGTATTGTTGATGCAGGTGATTATGATTGTTATATTATCCAGAGTAATCGAGCTAATATAATGATGGGAGGAAGTGTCTCTGATGAGATGTATGACAAAGTAAAGAGTATTTCCGGTGTGGAACACGTGGATAAATTCATTGATGATTGGCTTGGAGTCCGATATAAGGATGACGATACCGGAGTAAGATTGGTAGGATTTAAAATAAAGACTCAATACTTTGATCTTTGGGATTGCATTGATTGTGATAAAGATGATATAAAAAGTAATAACAGTGTTATAGTTGACACTATAATCCACAAATACTTTCCAGAACTTCAGGTTAAAGATAAAATAAAGGCTGGGGCATTTGAGGATAAATTAAAGGTTAAAGGATTTTGTGAGAATAATCAAGTAATGGGAAATGCGAGAATGTGGTCCAATTTTGGAACTGCTCAAAGACTCTTACACATGGAAAATAAAAGTACCTATTTAGCTGTTAAACTCAAGGATGGTTACTCAGTAAATATGTTGAAGGATCGATTAAAAAGATATGATGACGAGATAAAAGTATTGTCTGCTGAAGAGATGAAAGAAGCAATTTCAGATTACCTATTATATGGTTTTGGATTAGCTTCAAGCATAGGGATCATTGCCGCAATGGGATTCTTTGTAGCTATGATTATAATTAGCATAACATTATACCAATCAATTGTTGAAAAGATTCCTGAATTGGTTTCTCTGAAAGCACTAGGGGCAAGAAAGGGCTTAATAAACAATATTTTAATCAGCCAAACTGTGTTTATCGTATCGATTTCCTATGGAATTTCAATCATTTTAGCAATATTATTAGCACCCATTCTTTCTTTTTACTCTGCATTACCAGTAGGCATTAACCCGGTAGTCTCTTTAATTACTTTTGGAATATCTTTAGGTCTTGGAATACTTTGTTCGTTATTTTCCATAAGAAAAGTTCATAAAACTGATCCAGCAATTATATTTCGAGCGTGATGAAAAAATGGTTAATTTAACGTTTAGAGATTTAATTCATAACAAGACAAAATTCCTATTAATTGTAATTGGACTTTCGGTTAGCATGTTTCTTGTTCAATATAGTGCGGGTATGTATAACGGAGTTTTAGAGCAATCTACTGATGCCTTCGATAGATTTGATTTTGATACATGGGTTATGACTGAGGATGCTGATAATTTTTTCGAAGGCGGACCAATTAATGATTCCACATATGAGATAATCAAAACTATGACCGATGTGGAAGATGCGGAAAGATTAATTTTTGCTAATGTAAATTTTGAGACCAAAGATTATGTTGCGGATGTCACTTTACTAGGTTATGAACTAAATAGTGAGAAAATTGAGCCTTGGGATATAATAAAAGGGGATATTGAAGATCTTGACGAAGAAAATACTGTTATTATAGATGAAACTATAAAAAATAATTTTCCTGAATTAAAAATTGCCGATGACGTACAAATAGGAGAAGCTAAAATGAAAATCGTGGGTTTTTGTAAAAATACAAGGTTCATGTTTACACCTTATGCTTGGGCATCCATTGAAACTGCTCGAAATGCTATTCCGTATTATGGTAATTGGAGTAATATGATTGGTGTTGAACTTAAATCCGATTCAGATGTTGATGATCTTCAAGATAATATAGATGAATTAAGTGATCTTGGAATAATTGAGGATTTAAAAGTTTTTACAAAACAAGAACTGAAAGAAAATACACATACTATGATTATTAACGAAGGAGGATTAGGTGGTGCTATATATACGTTAGTGGGTTTAGGATTTTTTGTAGCTATGATTATAATAACAGTAGTAATGTATCAATCAATCCAAGAAAAAATACCTGAATTTGGCACTCTTAAGGCTATTGGAGCAAGTAAAGGATTCATTAATAAAATGCTCCTTGGACAGGTCTTTATCTATATAACACTAAGTTTTATATTAGGCACATTTTTCGCAATTTTATTCGATCTTTCAGGAGGAGGAGCCGGGATGCCGATTTTACTTGATATATTTGCGTCGATATATATATACTTAGCTTATTTGGCAGTTGGAATCGCATGTTCAATGTTTTCCATAAAAAAAGTACACAGGATAGATCCAGCAATAGTATTTAAAGGATAAAATATGAAATTAGAAGAAAAAATGAAGTGATCAACTAAAATGAGTATAAATGGTGTAATAATCAAGCTCGAAGATATTTCTAAATACTATCAGCTTGGTGAGGTCACAGTTAAAGCATTAAAAAAGTCAAATTTAGCGATGCACAAAGGTGAAGTTGCACTATTGATGGGTCCCAGTGGAGCAGGTAAAACTACGTTATTGTCAGTTATGGGACTACTCCTTCACCCAACTACGGGTAAAATTCATTTTGCTAACAAAATTTACGACAGTAAAACAAGACAAAAAATTCTAACTGATACTCGGCGTAAATCAATAGGATTTATTTTTCAATCATTTAATTTAGTGAAATCCTTAACAGTGATACAAAATGTTGAGATCATGTATAAGATAGGGCAACTAGAAAAGACAGGATATAAAGAAAAATGTAAAGAGATTTTAGAGATGTTAAATATGGGGCATCGAATGCACCATCTCCCGAAAAATTTAAGCGGAGGTGAACGACAACGGGTTGCAATCGCCCGGTCGTTAATTAATGATCCTGAATTAATTATGGCAGATGAGCCCACTGGTAATCTTGATTCGGAAAATGGAAGAATCATTGGGGAATATTTCCAACAAATTGCAAAAGAAAGAGGGACAACTATCTTAATTGCCACACATGACGAAAGACTTAAATTTTGCGCAGATCGAATTATCAAAATGGAAGATGGAAATATACTCAATTAGATTAATACATTTTGAGGTAAAAAAAATGAGCAACGCCACAAATAACAGCTTAGAAGTATATGAAGAAGAAACAGAGCATAGAAATTGGTTCTTGCGACTTTTAACGAATAGAATTGTATATGCTTTACATTTATTTTCATATGCGAGCGTAAATGGTTTACTTATAATGATTTGGCTTGTTAGTTGGAGGTTTACGGGATTAACTTTCTTCTGGCCATTCTATTCTTTATTTGGATGGGGTTTTGGTCTTGGTTTTCATGCCTTAACTTATAATATGTATAATGACAAGTCCGAATATCTCACTTATATCAGAGAACAGTCTCCATATATAATGACCTTCACCTATCACACTTTTTTCTATATATCGATAAATCTCTTCTTATTTTTAATAAATCTAATTGATTTGACTTTTATTTGGTTTACATGGTCACTGGGTATGTGGGGTATTGCCTATATATATCACGCATTAGGGTATTTCACTTGGAATAAAATTTTTGACAATCAATGGAAAAAATTACGGCCAAAACATGATGATTTTTCAAAGAAACGGTTGAAGCACGAAATAATAGTCAAGATAGGGAATTTCTGGATGTTATTAGTTCATTTAACATATTACATTGTTACTTTCATAATTATTAATGTATACGTATTTGTGGGAACGGGTTTAGGTGAATTAGCAGTCCTCATAATTGCAGAAATTTTTATATCATGGGGAATATTCTTAGCCTGGCATGCGTTTGGGTATGTACTTTTTTATCACGTAGAAGCTATCAAAGCTGTGGTGAAAGGTTTCATCCTGCATATAACATTTTATGTTATACTTAATGTACAGATAGTTATGGGATATTTTATATTCTCAAGATATTATGAACTGTTTCCATGGGAAGCAATCATTTATTTACTTCTTATATCGGCTATTGCAATTCTTATCCATGGAATACTCACAACTAAATGGGATTATATCTTAGATAATGCGCAAATTAAAGTTAGAATTAAATATGGAGAGGGCCTTGATAAAGATGATGTGCATTCAATAGCAAAAAGAGTATTATTCTGGAGGTGGTCATTGGTAACTCATATTCTTATATATTTGGTTGCTTTGGTTAT
>JBHLNT010000197.1:0-7797 GCA_048941265.1 Promethearchaeota archaeon | reverse complement strand
ATGACTCCTCGCGCACCCTGGATTTTTGTCTTTTGGTTAGTGTATCTTTATACACTCTGATTTTGCCCTCCTCCCCCTATTTAATTTTTGACCTTGTATTTAGGTCTTGCGCGCAGGAGTCTCCCTTTTATCTTTAATTGAAAAAATATAGTTTAAAATAATGTTCGATTTCGAAAATTAATTGATCGATTTGAAAAAGAAATTTTTAAATAAATCTATAGAATAATTTAAAAATTATGTATTCCAATAATATCTTTAAAATTATTAGACTTCTTGTAATCTTTAAAAGCTTAATTAATTTATTTGATTAAATAATTGTTTATATAAACTTATAATTTGTTTCTAAAGTGAAAACTTATGACTGAAGAAGTAATCAGAACAACAACATCCTTATGTCCTGAATGCTTAACTCAAATCCCCGCTGAAATATTTGTTGATCCAAAAACAAACTGGGTAATGATGCGGAAAAATTGTAAAGATCATGGAGAGTTTAAAGATAAAATTTCAATTGACCCTGAAGAATACAAATGGGCTCAAACTTTCACTGATGAAGTAGGCTCTACAGTCAATAATTCCACAAAACCAGAATGTGTGTCGTCAGGCATCCGCAAAACATTGAATGGGTGTCCATATGATTGTGGAATTTGCGAAAACCATCAATCTGCACCTTGCATTTGTTTAATAGATGTAACAAATAAATGTAATTTAGCGTGTCCTATATGTTTTGCAAACGCGAGTGCAAAGGGTTATGTTGTAGAACCTACTTTTGATCAGATCATCCAAATAATGAAACATTTCAGATCTATGGAGCCTTATCCTGCTGTTATGCTTCAGTTAGCAGGCGGAGAACCCACAATTAGAGACGATCTCCCCGAAATTATCAGTATAGGTAAAGAATTAGGATTTACAGAAACAATGGTATCTACTAATGGTGTAAGAATGGGAAAATCGTTTGAATATACAAAGTCTTTAGTGGATGCCGGAATGGATGCTGTTTATTTACAATTTGATGCCACTGATGATCCTGAGGTCTGGAAAAAAGTTAGAGGGGTTAATCTTTGGCCATTAAAACAAAAAGTTATTGAAAATTGCCGTAAGGCTGGATTTTATGGTGTTATGCTAGTCCCCACAGTTGCTAAAGGAATAAATGACCATCAAATTGGAAATATTATGGATTATGCAAAGGCAAATGCAGATGTTATATCGGGAGTAGTATTCCAACCAGTCTCGTTATGTGGTCGTATTAGTTTTGAAGAATTAATGGACTTACGGTATACAACTTCAGACTTGAAAAAAGCAATAAACGAACACACTAACGGAGGTATCAAGCGATTTTATCCAATAGCCACGACAGCTAAATTCACAAAATTATTAGCTTGGTTTGATGATATGCCTGAGTTTGGAATGACAAGCCACCAAGACTGTGGCTTCGCTACCATCATTGTAGTCAATGATGAAGGAGAATGGGAGCCTATAGAAAATTTTTTTGATGCCGAGGGTTTAATTAAATGGGCAAATAAAGTTTACGATATGGTACATGATAAAAAAATACCAAAACCTACAGGTTTATTAGGAAGCATCAATTTGGAGGATTATGGTGGACTTGCGAATACAATTGGAAAATTTATTGATGATATCACTAGTTTAGGTTATAAACAAATGATGAAAGCCTACTTCTTCGCAGGATTATTAAAATATGTGAAAAATCCCGGTAAAATCTTATCTAGTAAGACTTATCAATCATTTGCCAAACTTGTGTTTGCTCCTAATTTAGCTACCGCTGCGAACTTTTTACATACTCGAAACTTAATGATCTCAGCTATGCACTTCCAAGACGCCTATAATTTCGATCTTAACAGAGTAAAGAACTGTCTTGTACATTATGGTGTAATAGATCCTGAAGATCCAACTAAGGTAAGGGAGATTCCTTTCTGTGCGATGAATACTGTACATCGTGAATCTATCGAGCAAGCCCTTGCCTTAGAAGGCGAGCAGGCAGAGAAGCCGGAAATTATTACACAAAGAATCACAAGTTATATTGACTCAATTGATAAATAAATTGCTTTTTTTTTCCCTTTTTTTAAATACTATCAATTTTTGATGAAAGCATTAAGCTCATTAAGTACATTTTGCGATTTTAAAATAATGATTTATAAATATTTATAATATAATTAAGAAATTCAAAAAAAAGAAATTTAAGATAAATATAATAATGCTTGGCTTTATTTGGATGAAAAACAAAGAAAAAAACAAAAAGTATTTGATTTCCTTTAGGTTATGCGCTGCATGAGATACATAGCTTCTTTTGCCTTTTTATAGCCCCTTCCCATTTTAATCCACATATAAGTTAATAGAATGAATTATTATTCTCTACGCAATTATTGCTGTATAAAGTACAGGATTTGATTTTGCGTTTGGTTCATATGCCAATATCGGTTAATATTTTATGTTATGAATTTATGTGTTTTAGATAAAAATAACCTTTCCCAGAGAATCTGAATCAATTTAGGTATCTCTTTCCATAATTACTAAAAGATGATCTTTCCCTCTAAATTTCCAATCATTCAAAATCCATCCATCTAATGCCATGTTATTTAGAATAGATTCAAAACCTTGAAGTGAAGAGCTTCCCGTTACATCTATCCTAAAAACCATAACTTTATATGCTTTCATTATACAACCTCTCTTTTTTTATTTAAAATTATTTAATCTTTTGCTAAATGATAATTTATACATAATTCTTTAAATAAGTTTATCAATCTCCTGATCGTGGTAATATTAAACACTAAGGTCCTAAGAATTACTTTAACTTATTTTTGTATACTATCGATTTTTGATCATTAAGTACATTTAATACGTTTTTTAGGAATGATTTACTAATATCAAAAATTAAAAAAAAGAAATTAATGAAAAAAGATAATATTTTAATAATTTTTTATTAGATTTTAGCTGAGATCAGAACCGCAATTTGGACAAAATCTCGCACCAGGAGTTACAGAACTTCCACAATCTGGGCAGAAATTAGGTCCTGCTGATGGAGGGGCTGGTGTCAGAGCAGGTTGAGGAGTAGTAGGTTGATATACTGGTTGAACTGGAGCTTCGCCTAATCTTTTTGTAACTGATAACATAAAATATCCGATTATCCTCAGTATATCTCCTATACCTGAAAGAATTATTGACATATCAAGAATGGTTGCGATTTTGCAGAGTTTAGCACCAGTATTTGCTCTACCGCTAATTTCAGAGTTAAAAATTTGTATATTTTCTTCAAAAAAAGTTGCTATTCCGCCCCATGCGAAAAATCTTAATATTGATCCCGCAATTATTATAATTGCGCCGATAACCATTAGAAGTATGAGGCCGCCTATTGGTCTGGATGCACCCTGAGAAATAATATTTAGTATTGTCCATAAACCGATTGTCCATAATATCTGTCCGATAAATCTTATAACGGTACCCCAGAAAAATCTTGGTCTAAAATTTAATAGTTCTTTATTATTAAGTACTCTGCCAGCTCTATTTGTATTTCCGAGCACTAATAGGAAAAGAATTATGATAATAAAGGCAAAAATATAAGATATTACTGCAAAGATAATAATAATTCCACCAATAAATCCGAATATCATACTCAGAAGCGTAAAGACCGCGATTATAGTCATTCTTCTCCCAAAATTCGTGAATTCCTTATTTATATTAGTACTTGACATTCTATTTCACATTATATTTTTGTTAAAAAATGAAGTTAAATTCTTCAAAATCTTTTATAAACATATTGTTGACTAATATAAAATTATAGGAGACCAATTTTCATAAAAAAATTTTATCTTTTACTCGAATTAATTTTATTATTTTTCTAAGAAAATATAATTATGGGCTATTTTTCTTTTGTCTCTTCCGGCGAGTATGTGTATATGTTTAATCGTTTTGAGAGACTCTTGATTAAAGTCAGCGAGTGGAATATAAATTATTTCTCTATGCTTGACTCCTGCTAACGAAAATAAATACTTGCGGGGTGGTTTTTCAGCAATGTATAAAATATACCTTTCGCTTGAGTATAAAATCCCCGCTTTCAATAGCCTCTCAGCCTTACCCTGTATATCCCGAAACATATAGTCCATATAACCTTTAAAAACATCATCTATTTTGCATGGTGGAAATATTGATAGAACTCCCCCGATTTCAACATGCGAAATTCCCGGTCCAATTAAATAATCTCCAGGATTAGTAGAGTAAAAAGCCATATCGCTTTCCTTGTCATGCTCCGCCCACCATGTCATTTTATGTGGATATTTCTCGAGATCTCCCTCATCTTTATCAAATATAACTATTAAAGTATCAATTTTGCCCTGAATTTGTTGTTCATTGCGTACATATATTTTATTTTTGAAAGCCCAATTCCTAATGGTTTCTTTTATGGCTATTCCATCCATGAGTGTGGATTTGAATTCTTCAATTTTTACTCTTAGATTTTTTAAATTCTTAATTGCTTTTTTTCTTAAATATGCGAAATAATCCTCTTCAATAATATCCTCGGGAGGCCAGGATACAGTGATATATTTCCCTTTTTCCCATTCATTCCTCCAGTGTCCCTCATATTTTTCCTTAGGTTTTTTATTTAATGGAACATCTTTGTCTTTCCCATAATAATAAGGATGATATCTTCTTAACTTAATATATCTTCCATTAGGATCATATCCTCCCTCCATACTAAGTTGCATTGTTTCATATTTCTCACTCTCGTCGTTAAATGGATATTTTGTCGCTTTTTCTAAAACCTTCCACGCATAATCATCATCCACAATATTTTTAGCGGAAATTAATAAATGTGTTAAATTTGGTAATAATCTTTTTTCAGTGAATGAAAGATTTCTTGCATATTGAAATAATGTTTTTAGTTTATGTAAATCAACAAATTCCTTATATTCCTCTTCATAGGAGTATTTAGACTTTAACAAGATTTTTCGAATATTTTCAACTTTTCTAAAAGTATCTAAAACTTTGTAAAGCTCTTCAGGCGTTTCTATCTTCTCGAGTTCTATCTTTGAATATTTTTTTCTAAATTTTATCCATTTATAAATATCGTAAGGTAATTCCTTCAAAAGAAATCGAGCATCTGAGCTTTTTATATTATAAAGTTTTACAAATTCATGGGGAATAAGATTAAACTCTACGTCCTCAATTTTTTCTTTATGGTCAAGGTAATATTTAATATTTTCCCAGTGTGCCATTCCCACGATAAATAATATTCTATTATATAATGGGATCATATTCAATAGATGCGATGCCATATATTTTTCTCGTAAAATATCCTTTTCGATAAAGTTATACTCTTTATCAAGACTGTCTTGAGTTTGGTTGGATAGATAGTTTCCTAAATTTAACTCGTCTCGAAGTAGATTTTTCTCTTCTCTATATTCTTTATTTATATGCTTTGAAATTTTCTCGTAAAATAATTCTAATCCCAAATCGTTAAGAGAATAATCATCTGGCAGTTTAAAATTTGGAGGAGCATAATCTTTGATAGAGAGATCAATAAATTCGATAGGAGAGTCATATTCCAATCCGATCCGTACTGCTTCTATAATTGAATCACCAGGATCTATAGGAACAAAATTTAGCTTTTTTGGGTTTAAAGTATCTGCGTAAGCGATTAAGGATAAGAAAGGAAGTCGATCAATCCCCTCAATTACCTCATTTCTAATATTATCGGGTAATTCCACGCAGATTACATCTGGAAATGCCATGAAAAATGCCTTTCTAACTAATTTTGCAAATTCGAGCCTAGAATGAAACGTTGGAATTATGAATATATTTTTATATTTTATGTATGGTGTTTTATCCATTTACTCTTTCCTAGAAATTTAAATTTTAATTAATGGCTTGCAAACTAAAAATTACAAGAGTATTAAATTATGATTAATATAAAAATGCTTAAATTAAAATGAAATTGTATCTAAAAAAAAACTAAAAAAAAAACTTAAAAAAATAACAAGTTTTTTGTTCAATTTTAGTTATGTTAATTCTGTGCCACATGCACCACAAAACTTCTCTGCACCGGATAAAGGATTCCCACAACTAGGGCAGAACTTCCGGCCAGACTCAACAGCAGCAGGAGCAGGGGGTGGTCGAGTAGCAGGGGCATGTTGAGTAACGGGGACAGATACGGGGGCGGTTATAGCAGGTTCACTTTCCAATTTTTTTAGAGATAGTAATATAAAAAACCCTATTATCCTTAGAATGCTTCCAACAATAATGAGAACAATAAAAATATTAAGTAAACCTCCAATTTTCAAGAGAGTAGCGCCATTGTTTCCTGATTTAGCAATATTGGGAGCAAATCCTATTTGATCTTGTTCAAAAAACATCGCTAAACGATCCCAAGCCTGATATTCAATTAGACCTGAAATAAATATTAAAATAATGCCAATTATTACAGTAAAGATGAATATAGCTATCCGTAACACAACTGGTGCATCAGAATTCGTGCTAGCACCTAAACCAAGCCCTGCCCCTATAAAAATTATATTTCCAACCAAGAAGAGAATCGAACAAGAAATAAGTTTATTTAACGACTGTGTTAAGCGAATATTATTTAATGCTCTATTTGCTTTCACAAGACTTCCCACTGCGATAAATCTAAAGATTGTTATCCCAATTAAAATTATTATTATCAAGATCCCTAATATAAGAATACCAGTCATGAACAATATGATTGATATTAAGAAAGGAATCTCAAAAATGGCTAATATTAGCGATAAATTTCCAAAAAAAACAAACTCCTTATTCATATTAGTGTTTGACACTTCATATTCGCCTTTTATTTTTTTTTTTAAAATATTATTTAGATGTGTTAAGTTTATTATAGAACCTTATAAAGATTATGGAATAAATAATTTGCGCAAAAACCTGATTAAGATTTAATTCTTATTTGCATCTTGCATTGCATCTTTTTTTTTTTTATTTTCCAAATTTACTGTAAGCGGATTGATTTAATTTCAAACCATGATGAATTATCTTAATATTTGCCAGATTTTAATTCATTAAAATATTTACATTTAAAGAACCACACGCCATAGAAAAGTAAAACCTATGATCATCGCAAGTGCACCAAGACATAATCCAATAATCGCATATGCTTTCTGCTCATCCCTAGGAAAATAAACCACACCTATAATAAATGCTACTAAGCCTATAACAACTCCTACAAAGGGAACAAAACTGAGAACAATTGCTATAATTCCAAATACCAACGATGATGGACTTC
Organism: Promethearchaeota archaeon; assembly: GCA_048941265.1. Taxonomy (GTDB): domain Archaea; phylum Asgardarchaeota; class Lokiarchaeia; order Sigyniarchaeales; family SOKP01; genus LW40-45. Next base: position 533 of record JBHLNT010000197.1, on the reverse strand, counting down.
GAATAGAACCTCCACCACTATATATATTTTGATATGTTTGATATGATTGATATGGTTGCTGATATTGCTGCTGAGGAGCTGAAGATTGAGGGACGCTCCCTCCTCCTATTGGATTTCCGCAATTAGCACATATATTCGAATTTGGATCTATCTTGGTTCCACATTTATTACAAAAATTTGCCATGATTATTTTATTGTTTTTTTTATTTATAAATAAAATTCAAAATTTTAAATATGCTTAAAAAAATTAAAATCAATAAAAAGAAACGGGATGATTATTAAAATAAAAAGAAAAAAGATTATTTAAAAAGTTGAATGCTTAATGATTGCTATAATTGTGAGCCACAGGCACCACAATATTTCTCTTCACCTACTATGGGACTCCCACAATTCGGGCAAAAACGTTTTGCTGGTTCAGAAGTAGCAGGGGCAGGGGCTGGTTGAGTTGCGGGGACTGCTTGAGCTGTTGGCACTGATATTGGTGCTTCACCTTCCAACTTTTTAATGGTTGAAAGTATGAAGAATCCTATTAT
>JBHLNT010000196.1:0-7803 GCA_048941265.1 Promethearchaeota archaeon | reverse complement strand
GTTGATACAAAATGAGTTTAGCAGATACTTTATCTAAAGCTAAGTTTAAAGAAGAATCAAAAGGATTTCGGCATAAATTATCTGTACTAATCCTAATAATTATCATATTTGGATATATTTTCTTATTTGGATATTTAGCTTATGTTTCCGCCTCGGCATATGGTATACGGTTTGAAGTGAAGGATTTTGAAGATTCACAACCAACTAATACATCAATTGGGATCGATGGGAGTGTTATTGTAAAGAATACTCATTGGTACTCAGCTGATATTACCAATATTAAGATCAAAATGAGTTTTTATACCGATGATGATGTAAAGATTAAATCAAAAACAATTGAGAAACAAATTATACCGAGACTCAAAAAATCAGTAATCGATTTAGATTTTACCTTTGAGCCAGAGGATTTCGATGATTTTGCAGATTTTCAGAGCTTAAACCATACAGATGAGATTGAGATAAAATTTAACGTTGTATTTACTTACGCATATGTTTATACAATAGATTTTGAAATAGCAATAGACACAGACTTAAAATAGGGTGATAGACTAAATGGGATATTGGATTAATTGGGTAACATTATTTAGAAATTTGTTTACATCTGTAATTTTTGGACTGGTCATACCATACTATCTAATTAATTACATTGATCCACAAGGGAACCTATTTGATTTAGATGTAATTCTATTTAACGGGTTTATTTTTGTGGGAGTATATACAATCTACGGAATCTTTAATAAAGATTTGGTTATTCGATTTCTTATTGGAATTGGTTGGATGGTTACATTAGTTTACTTCTATACAGTAGGGAATAATTTTTTTACTTTCTATTTACCGGGCTGTGGTTTTGGGTATTCATGTCTTGATGGAAGCTATCGGGGTATCGATTTCAAATTTGGATTTAATTATGCTTGGGTGATTTATGCTATGCTGGGTTTAAAAGGTTTAAATCTTATAAGGCATTTGGTAAAACCTCCAGAGAAAAAATATAAATACTTAACAATAAGCGATAGATTTAAGAAATAACTTAATTATTTTTTTTTTTTTAATATTCAAGTTTCTTAATTATCTAAATATTGTTATTGAATAAAGAAATTAATTTGATCAAAAGAAATAAACTTATAAAATTGCTTTAGAGATATAAGTTAGTTTATCCCCTTTCAAGCATTTTCGTACTTCTTTAAATATTTGATTCTTAAAGTCTTTGCTTATTACTAGGTTGTTAGCTGTAAAGTATTCTCTTAATTGAGTTTTATTTAAAGTATTCTGTCCATTTTTATTCAGCCAACTTAATATATCTGAAACCAATTTCCCCCCATTTCCTCCCATAAATTCAGGTAAATAGCAATCTGCTTGGGCCTTTGACATATAAAATGTATAGACAAATATTCCTTTGGCATCTAAACTTTTATATACATGAGGAATAAGAGGATGGTCGAGAATTGTCATTTGGATATTTTTTCCTGCTTTTTGAATTTTCTTATAGAGAGGCTTCCAATGCTCATCTCCATCCTGGGGCACTCCAGGTTTGAGACCTGGTACCCATTGAATACCATCTGCAATTTTTAAAATGTCGTCAAGAAATTTTATTTGCTCCGGACCATCAAGATGATATATCGAATAATCCATATGTTCTGCCTGTTCTTTAAGATCTGGTAATACAAATCTTTCAAAGTATTTAGGATTAAGCATTACGCTGAAATCACACTGCATGGTATAATACCTCTTAGGGCACCATACATTTAGCCAAGTATTACAGCCATCCACATATCTGTTAATGATATCCTGTAATTCATCATACACTTTTAAATATTTTTCCATGATTATGGCTCGGCAAGTATCTATTAATTCAGGATTTCTCCTCATTTGAATTATTATGGTTTGCGGACCAAGAAATGAGACTAAAATATCTAATATTCCTCCCAAATCTGTCATTGAGACACAATAATTATATTTCGCACCTCGTTTTGCCGCGATTTCGGTTGTTCGCTTTAATCTAAGATACCATTCATTGTTATCATTCAATTTTGCACTTTCTAGAACAGAAATAATTTCTTTGATTTCTGTTGGTCTATGAAACCACATAGTTCCTGATTTATATTTTGGAATAATTCCTAAAACTGATGCCATTATGCCTGGTCCATAATTTGGAAAATATGAGGGAATACATTCCCCTCCATACACTAATCCATCACTATATTTTTCGAAAGTGTCAAGAATAGGTTCAATACCATCCCAATTTTTACATAATCTAAAATTTAAGGGACTTGATGCTATAGCAGCTTTTTCTGAACCCGGACCTTCCAAGATATTATACGAGATTACCGGTCTGTCTGTACTTTCGTGATCCCACCACGCAACCATTCGTTCTTTTGCATCTTGTAAATCTTCTTTAACTATCATCAGAATATTAAATTACTCTATTATGTATTTCTTTAAAATTTTTAAAGAATTAAAAGTATATTGATAAAATCGAATAAAATACACAAATTTGGCTTAAAAGACTAAAAAAAAAGAAATAAAAAAGAAGATTTATGAGAGTTGAGACCCACAACTTGGGCAAAATTTAGCATCTCTCTCAAGTTGATGGCCGCAATAAATACAAAAATTCTTATTTGTTGATGGTAAGGGTGCATCGATCTTTTTTGCTGGAGGCACAAATTCAGTAGAAGGTATATAGTCAATTTTTTGACCTAATTCAATTTCTCCAGTATCAGGATTAAATCTATATATAATTTTTCCACTATCTCTCAAATCAGCAAGGACACGTAATAAATCTTTAGGTTTAATTCCAACTTCAAGAGCGATGTGCTCGAGTTTATGTGTCCCTTGATTTCCGCGATCCATAAGCGATCTTAAAACCGCGTTCTTATATTTATTATTCGTATAAAGCTGCTGAAAAGCTCCAAGAAGTATAAAAAAAGCGGGAATAAACAACCAAAACCCCCAAAACCTAAGTCCTAAGAACGTATTTCCTACTCTTATGAAAATTAGTGAAAGAATAGCTACAAAAAGAAAAACTAATCCACAAATAAAAGAACCCTTGACTGCCTTGTATTTCTCCTTGGAATAATATCTATCTTTATATTTTTCGTTCGTCATTTAAAATTCACATCTTTTACTAGAAAAATAAGCTAATTTGGTTTTAAAATATATGTAGTCCGATTTTTAACAAATATATCCTAATAGAATGTTTTAATAATGAAATTATTCAGATAGAGATTAAACTATAAATGCCATGTCATTTTCTCGTTCAATCTTCCTTTCCTTTTCTAATTTAATTAAATGACTCTCAGCAATAGCTACACCTGGAAATACCTGTGATCTTGTTGTTTTATAAAATAATTGTGCTAATTCTAAAATTGTACGCGGTTTTTCTTTTAGACTCTCAAGAATTATCTCATCTTTACTAAGTATCTTTTCGCGGATTTGATTGATTCGTTCCTTTACATTATTAAATTTATGACCATGGGAAGGGTAGATATAATCAATCGGGAGATTTTCAACTTTTTCTAAACTTGATAAATATCCGATGGCTCCACCAGAGCTAGGTGAATACCATGCAACCCCTATTTCACCAATAAGATCTCCAGAGAGTAAAAATCTATGATTTACTTCATAAAATGACGTATGCCCTGGAGCATGACCGGGTGTGGTTAATATTTTAAATTGATAATTACCCAATCGTAACATATCGTTATCCTTAACTGTTTGAATATAAGCGTTTTTTGGGAGTTGTGACATGGCACAAAACATCCCTAAACTCTGGTTTATATCAAACGTGTCTCCGAAAAATTCTTTTACGCCCGCTTCAAAATTTTGCTGCTTTATCAAATCTATATCGAAAGATTCATTTAATAAATCGATATTTAATGCACTCTCTTTTTCTATTTCGTTAATTACTATTTTTACATCACTAGGTTTAACTTTCTTATAAATATCGTGCATAGCGCCCATATGATCTGGATGGGCATGAGATATAACAATGGTGTGAACATCATCCAAATTTAAATTTAAACTTTCTAGTCTTTTGAACAGTTGCCTTGCAAATTTTCTCAAACCACACCCTACTTCAATTAATATTAAGCCATCATCATCTTTAATCGCAAAAATATTTGCTGATGCGGGCCACATCGATTTTTCGGCTTTTATAAAAAAAAAATCTGTGTCTATCACGTTATTAAATGAAATTTAGATTAAAACTTAAACTCGATTACTTTTCGATCAAAAATTTCTGAAATTCAAAAAAGTTAATAAGAATTTTAAAATTAGACTCAATATTATGCTGAAAGGAATCCACTTTTTATTGACCTATTCGTGTAATTTTGAATGTGATCACTGTTTTTTATATTGCAGTCCTAATTCGGCAGGAACATTTACTTTAAAACAAATCGAAAGCGTCCTAAACGAAGCAGAAAAAATTAAAACGGTTGAATGGATTTATTTTGAAGGAGGTGAACCATTTCTCTATTATCCTTTAATGCTTGAGGGTCTTAGAATTGCCAAGAATAAGGGATTCAAAACAGGAATAGTTACTAATTCTTACTGGGCAACTAACGTAGAAGATGCTGAATTATGGCTTAAACCCATTGCTGATTTAAATATTTCAGACATAAGTATTAGCGATGATTTTTATCACTTTGAGGATGAAACTTCAAATCTTGCTAAAAACGCAAAGATCGCAGCTAAAAACCTTAATGTGCCCCTAAGCTCGATATCAATCGATGAGCCTAGCATTGAACAACAAAAAGATAAAGGTGCACCTGTTATTGGAGGTGGTGCGATGTTTAGAGGAAGAGCTGTAGAAAAATTAATTGAAGGATTGCCCAATAGATCTTGGGAAGATTTAATTGAATGCCCGTATGAAGACTTAATAGCACCAGAAAGGGTTCATATTGATTCATTTGGAAACGTCCATCTCTGTCAAGGGCTAATTTTAGGAAATATGTGGCAAACTTCTTTATCGGACTTGATTAAAGATTATGATTACAAATCTCATCCTATTTGTAATCCTCTAATTAAAGGAGGTCCAGCAGAATTAGTTAGGAATTTCAATCTAGCTCTTAAAGCAGAATATGTTGATGAATGTCACTTGTGTTATCTCAGTCGTTTGGCTTTAATCGAAAAGTTCCCTCAATATCTCGCACCAAAACAAGTTTATGGTCTAAAGTAATAATATTAAATTAATTTCTGTAAAAAAAGATTTTAGCATTAATTTTTTATGTTTTTCTTTATTAAAGCGAAAAGTATAATGCTTATTGAGCCGAAAATAATAAATCCGAGAATATCAACCACAAACAGCAAGAAAAACAAGAATACTAGCGCTCCAATAATAAGTCCTAAGAGATTATCTTCATTTAGGGCATATCCATTTCCGGATGAAACACAAATTCTCCATATAATAAATAATGTCCAAAGGGGCATCAAAAGTATAGGGATTATTGGAGGAACATTTAATGCTGGTAAAATCCATGCTATTATAAAAAAGCAAACTCCCCAAATTGCTCCAAGGAAAAAGAAATATTTAAAGCTGGGAGCATCAGCTTCCTTCTTTTCAAATAATGTTGCTGGTGCCCTCTTTGCGATAATAATTAATACTATAGTTAAAATGAAAAAACCAAAATATTCTGTTATCCCTGGTATATAATTGTAGGTATCAATAACAAAAAGCATCCAAATTGGCCCACATGCAATGAATATGACTATAACAAGTATGAATGCTTTTCTACTTAACCATGATTCTTCTTTGACCTCTGGAAACGCAATATGAGTCAACACTATTGGTATCGTAATGCTATATATCATATGAAAAATGATTAATTGTATGGTCCAAACCCAATTAACTCCTAAATATCTGCCATACACTCCTAATATTCCAATATCTCCCCAGCTGGGATTAAAAAAGGTCATAAGATATAGCCCCTCTTCAATAATTCCATATGTTGCGCCTAGCAATAGGAGTGTTAGCCACCCATCGGAGCCTTTATCCCAACGAATCATTAATTCCCGTGTAATTAATGCACCAAATCCATATAGAAACACCAAAAGAATAATAACCAATGGATTTAACCATTCAATTACCAGAGTAGATGTAGATAATCCTTCTCCAACGAATGGGGCAAAAAAAATCAGAAAAAGTATTGCTTTTTGTGAGTCTTTCATATTAATTACTCTCCTTTAAAGGTATTTCTATTCAATTAGGGATCTTTTTCTTAAATATTCTGGAAATGCGGTAGTAATTTGGATATTTGATTTTAATACAATATATCTTTCGTTATTATAGGCAAGTTCCTCAATCACGTCTCGTTTTTTTAAAAATTCAACGGTTTCTATCAAATTATCTAATGTTTTTTTCGAGACGAGTTGGGGTAATATATCCCTTTGAATGAGCCCTTCTCTAAGTTTTGAAATTAAATTATACGTCTTTGGATCGGCCATAATTTGATATAATATTTTAACATCTTCTTCTAATTCTTCCTCAGTTTTAGTTTCATATTGATTAAAATATTTTTGAACTTTTGAGAGTAATATATCTATTAATTCAGGTATATCATCGAAAAATTCAATCACACTGTCAGGTGGTATTCTCTCTATGACGACTTCTTTTAATAAAATGATATATTTTTCGACTCGCCCGATTTGATTTATGAAAACTAACTGCTCGTTAAGAAGAGTGGTAATCATCTCATCAAAATTATTATCGGGAAATCGTTTAATAAACCATTCCTTTAATTCTTCCAATGTAAGTACTCCTTCTGATAATTCATGTAATGTGTCATAAATATGCTTTTTATTCAATAAAACAGCTATTCTTTCTTCTTCAGTTCTTTCCCTAGTACTTTCAAGAACTGCCCAATATAACTCTTTAACCCATAATTTTACCAATGAATAATTATCTTTAATTTCATCTTTCTCCTTTTCATCAAAACTGTTTAACTCATCTCTATAAAAAGCAATGTAAATTTGCTCGTGTGAACCCAAACTTTTAGAAAATTCTTGAAGCAGTTTGGAAATTTTTTGTTCATTCTCAGGAGATGTTGATTGATCTAAGATTACCGAGACCATCAACATTTCTTTTCCTCCACGAGCTCTAATCGATTGAATTTCAAAAGGATAATTTAATGAAGTAAAATTTTCAAATGCATGTATAAAAAAACCGCTAAGGGGTTGATCCATGAGACTAGTTAACACAGTAGTCATATCATTGCTTAATAAGTCCTTGGGATATATATAGAACGCCGAGGGACCAATCTTTTTGTGAAAGTGAGACAAAACGATGATCGGATTCATGTTAGTTTTCCTCTATCACTATTATAGAAGCCACTATTTTTAACTCTATTTTACAGATCTGGAAATTAGCTTATTATCATATAACGATTTTTGAATTATAAAGATTTTTCATCTATTATTTTTAAAGAAAGAGGTTTTTAAGTCTACTTCAGGCGTTAAATTTTGTCTAACAGTAATTATATAGAAATCTACCTATTTAAACTTAATAATTTTTATGTTTGAATCAAAATATAGACATATATATTCAAATTAAACATCAATCGTAGAAAATTTCATTGTAATTTGTTGTTTCAACGAGGAAAAATAAGTATAACTTATTTGTTTGTAATAAATACTTGTCATCAACTTAATTCTGTTCTATAAAAATCTTCAATAGTCCAATATTTCATGATAGAAACATTTAAATATGAATGTTAAGTTTGTTTAACATAATAAATTAAAAAAATAAATTTATCAAAAAGGAGAAGAATGAAATGTTAAGTGTTTTATTAGACACTAGAGCTGATAGATCCC
>JBHLNT010000195.1:0-7811 GCA_048941265.1 Promethearchaeota archaeon | reverse complement strand
ATTGAGGAAGCAGGGAATTATTTAGAAGAAGCTACTAAAAAGAGAACAAGGTCAAATATTTTACATCTTAAAGAATCCATAAGTAGTTTGGCAAAAGAGTTAAATTTTGAGGAGCAAAATCTTAGAGTTAAACTGGAAGCAATTCGACAGAAGCTTTTTAATATTCGTGTGAAAAGAGTTCATCCCCATAAGGATGATAAGATTTTAACTGATTGGAATGGATTAATGATTGCCGTCTTAGCGAGGGGAGCGCAAATATTGTGTGAACCTTTATATCTAAAAGCGGCTGAGAAAGCGACTAAATTTATATTAACCAACTTACGTAAGCCCAATGATCGGTTGCTCCATAGATATCGTAATGGTAGTAAAGAATTTGATGCTTACTTAGATGATTATGCATTTTTTATATGGGGTTTACTTGAACTATATGAAAGCACTTTTGATAATTTTTATCTAAAAACTGCCATAGAATTAAATAATGCTCAAATTGACCACTTTTGGGATAAAAATATTGGAGGATTCTTTTTTACTGCCGATGATGCTGAAGAACTTTTAATCAAGCAAAAAGATATTTATGACGGAGCTATCCCCTCGGGCAATTCAGTATCTATGCTGAATTTACTTAAATTAGCTCATTTGACATGGGATCATGATTTAGAACAAAAGGCAGATTATTTGAGTAGAGTTTTTGCTGAAAGTGTAAATAATAATCCTACCGCTTATAGTTTTTTGATGGCAGCGATTGATTTTGCCGTTGGTCCTACATATACTTTAGTGATTGCAGGAGATACAAACAGTGAAGATACTAAAGAGATGCTCAACGCAATTAGAGAGAAATACATCCCAAATAAATCTTTAATTTTTTTTCCCACTGATAATTCTTCCCCAGAAATTATAGATATCGCCGAGTTCGTAAGGTATTATGAGAAAGTAGATGGTAAAGCTACGGCTTATGTTTGTATAAATCAAACATGTAAACCTGCTACAAATCAGATAAATAAAATGCTAGAATTATTGCAATCAAAATGGACTTCATAATAAATTGTAAAGATGGTAAATTTAAATATAGGAGATCAGAGTAATTTGAGTGATTTTGAAAAAAAAATAAGTGAAAATTTGAGAAATATGATAAAAGGATTGAAAAAAGTTACTTCTGTAGAAGCTATAGACTTTCCAGACAAATTAGAATGGATTAATACCTCTGAACCTTTAACACTTGAGAAATTAAAAGGACATGTTATCTTACTTGATTTTTGGACATATTGCTGTATTAATTGTATTCATGTTCTTAATGATTTGAAATACTTAGAAGATAAGTATAAAGATGACCCCGTAATTGTTGTTGGCGTTCATTCGGCCAAATTTAATAATGAGAAAGACAAAAGTAACATTCGTTCAGCTATATCCCGCTATGAAATTAAACATCCGGTATTAATTGATAATGATTTAGTATTATGGCGTGGTTATAATATCAACGCTTGGCCTTCCTTTATAGTTATTGGTACAGATGGAAAAATCATTGGAAGAGCTGCAGGTGAAGGAAAAAGAGATCTTTTAGATAATTTTATTAGCATAGCGATAAAAAAGGGAAAAGAGGACGGAACGGTTTCAAACCAGAAATATGAAATTCAGCCTGATATTTTTATTGAGTCATTTCTTAAATTTCCCGGAAAAATTACAGTGAATCCCGAAGAAAATCAAATTTATATAAGCGATTCCAACCATAATAGGATCTTAAGAGTCCATTTAGAAGAGGATAATACAGGTAAAGTTCTAGATATTATCGGGAACGGACAAAAGGGTTTTAAAGATGGTAAATTTGACGAGGCACAATTTAATTTACCCCAAGGGATTGCTTACAAAGAAAATAAATTATATGTAGCCGATACTGAAAATCACGCAATAAGAGAAATAAATTTCAAAACTAATATTGTGAAAACCATTGCTGGAATTGGAAAACAAGGGTTCATTAGGAAATATAACGGAGATCCTTTAAATATTGCCTTGAGTTCTCCATGGGATTTAGCTATTAAGGAGCAATTTCTTTATATCGCTATGGCAGGCACTCATCAAATATGGAGATTAGATTTAGATGAAAGCACCATTAGAGATTTCGCGGGGAGTGGAAGGGAAGATATATTAGATGGAGACCTACATGAAGCTGCGTTAGCCCAACCAAGTGGTTTAGCATTAGATAGAGAGAATCATAGGTTATTTTTTGCAGATAGCGAAGTCTCTGGATTGAGATTCATCGATCTTAAAAACAATAGAGTTGAAACGTTAATCGGAAAAGGACTATTCACCTTTGGAATGAAGGAAGGTCCCTTCAATCAAGCCCTTTTACAGCATCCACTTGGCGTTGATGTGGAAAAGGATAAGATATATATTGCAGATACTTACAACCATGCAGTTAGAATTGCCAATTTGGAGACACAACAATTGACTAATCTTATTTTTAGACTAAGAAAAGGGATTTGCAAAATAGGAGATAAAAACTGCGATGTATTGCCCCTCTTTGAACCTAATGATGTGGTATATTATAATAAAAATTTATATATTGCTGATACTAACAACCATCTGATACGAGTTTTTGACTTAAAGAGTATGGATTTGAAAGATCTTTATATTTACTAAAAATAAGTACATTAGAACGCAATATAATAAAATTGAAGATTTTTACCAACTAGAATAGTTTAATTCATCTTTTAGAAAAAAAAAGTAATAAAAATATTATGATAATTACTGGATTTCTTTTTCATTTATTCCACTATTATACTTTAATTGAGCAATAAAAAATATAATTTTTTCGTTGTGAATATTATAGTAAATCTAAATGAATCTTTCTGACCCAATATTCCAATATTTCATATTATATCTCAATTCAGATAAATGGCGCACCTCCAGCATTATTTTTTAGACTTTTCACACTCTTATGATTTTTCTCTATAGTTATTGAAAATGATAATTTACTATTATAGAATATTTATGGATTAATAAAACAATTAGTTGAAAAAGTAGATTAAATAGGAAAAATCCCATAAAGAATTGAATTTTAATCTCAAAATTTAATCTGAATTAAATAGTTCTTTTAGAATTATGGGGAATGAGTGAAATAGCTAATAATTAATTTTACAATGTAATCTAAAAGCTAAAATGATTTTTGGAATAAATTAAGTATATATATAAGTTCAATCAAAATGTAACTAATAATAAAATTTACCTTTTAATTGAGGAAAATGGGAATAGAAAGCTTAACCCAACTTGAACTTTTTGATGGGATTATGGGATTGATATATCCCGCAGTAGGAATTTTTGTAGGAATATTAATAGCGTCGAAATATATTAATTATCAGCGAAAAGAACTGGTACTTATAGGGATTTCATTAGCTCTTTTAACTATTCCGTATTTAGCTGTAGGGATTACTTTTATAACAATAGTGTTTTTTGACTTTCCTTTACCTGACAATATTTTTTTTTTAATGTATTTAGGAGTTAGTGCATTCGGTACAATTAGCTGGATGTGGGCGATGGCTATACTCTTAGCACCTACTCATATTAAAAAGATTGTAGGAATCTATAGTGTAATTTGCCTTACCTATGAGGCCTATCTTTTGACAATGTTATTTACGAATCCTTCATTAATTGTTGTCAGAGTTAGTGCAATGAATGTTGATGCAGTTTCGCCTTTAGTAGCTTTATTTACACTATTTGAACTTTTTTCCGCTTTAATAACAATAATCTGGTTTGTTAAACAATGTTTAAGATCAGAAAACCTAAGAGTTGTATGGAAAGGACGCTTTTTATTGATAAGTACAATTATTTTGGTTATAGCAACTATACTGATAATACTTAATCCAAGTAATATAGTACTTATAGCAATTTCACGGTCTCTCTATATTCTCAGATTATGCTTTTCATATTTAGGATGGATATTACCTGAACGGGTTGCGAAATTATTAGTAAAGGACGTTGAAAAATAAATGAGATTTCAATAAATCTTACTTTTTTTTTTCTTTTTAAAATTTAAAGCGAGAACTCCTCTATTTTCTTGTTTACCAAATCTTTTAAATCTTCAATAATTTTAACGTTACTCATCTCTTCTTGGGCTATAAAGACTTCTAAACCATTATCTTTCTCAAAATACGCAGAAAGAACATAAGAAAATTGAAGATGTATAACAATTATACTAAGCACAAATTCATTGAACGTGTATTTAAATAAAAGTTATAAAAATTTTAAAGTAAATTTTAGATTTTTAAAATATAATTATTTTAAAATTTGGCAATTTCTTCTTCAGTTGCTGCCATCTCTTTGACATCTTGTCTTTGGACGTAAATTTTCAACTTTTTAATAAGCCTATATGGTGCAAGTACTTCCTCTGGTACGTCTTTAACGGTTACTACTACGCCTTGCTTGCGAAGGGTGTCTTGTAATAGTTTAATATCAAGATTTTTTGGAGTAACGTTGGTTTTCGATGCTAGCGCAGCAGCCGTACCTGCTGCTTGTCCTTGACAGATGCTTGGTGTGCAATATCTCAAACCACTATTAGCGAATGATCCTGATGAGAGTGTAGTCCCAGCAGCAAGAAGATTTTCAATTTTTTCAGATACTAAACAACGGTATGGGATATCATGAGGAAGTATTTCATAACCAAATCTCCCCACACGCTCGTAAAGGTCTGGTGGCATATTGTTTATAGCAATACCATCCTCAAATATCTTACCTTCACGCATATCTCCTACATTTAAGATATAGTCTCCTTTTATTCTGTGTCCAATTCCGATTACAGGAATGTGCGATGTTCTCTCAATGTAAGCCTTTTCGAAACCAGGTACATTATCCTTGAGAAGATTGAAGACAGCCCATGCTTGTCTCCTCATATCAATCTCAGCATTGCTTATTTCCCCAACCATCCAACCTTTTTTATCTTTGGGGGTCGGGTGAACAGGATTCATCACATAAAGCCTTCCCCTTTCATATACATCGAAAAGTTCAGTAACAATCATAGCTTCGCTTTTGATATAAGCACCTTCCCTCTTTGCTTTTTTAATTAATTCTCTGCCACCATACATTCCACGCCAGTCATCTCTATTTTCAGCTTTATATCTCTCAAACTTCTCCATATCCACTCCTCCAATATAGAATGAATTCAGATTTCCGCCAGGATGTCCTTTATTCTTTCCTATTTCAACTCCTTCATCACCTAAACAAGGTGCTCCTGATTTCCAAATAATATCCCCAACTCCTGTACAATCTATTACACATTTACCTAAAATTGCCTGGGTACCTTCTTTAGACTCGATAACAATTCCTTTAATTATATCTCCTTCTCTTATTAGGTCAGTTGCGAAAGTATGATATAATATCCCAACACCAGCTTCTACCATCATTGTTTCCATTAAAAATTTATAATATTCAATGTCGAAGGCTAGACCCCAAGGTCCCCAGTAACCTACCTCGGTCTCAATCATCCGTTTTGGTAGATTTTCTCTACCCAAAGCCTTTGTTAGGCGTATTTTCATCTCGTTTCTAATTCTTGGATCAAGAGTCTCCAAATTTCTGAGCGCCCCATCTTCCTTAAGCCGGTTGAGAATCTCTAACACGAGTCCTCCATGAATGCCGGGATCGATAAAACTAAAAATAGGACTATAACCCTGCGTCTGTAAACCTCCTAGGCTTCCCATTGTTTCAATTAAAATTGTTTTTGCTCCGTTTCGCCCAGATGCAAGAGCCGCGCCAATCCCCGCTGGCCCGCCACCCACAACAATTACGTCCACATCCTCTAGTACATCGATTTCTTTTTGAGGTACAATAATTTTTTTCATTTTAACCACTCATGATTTAATATTTCACAATTAAATTTTTTTATATTTCAACTTAATTATTTTTAGTATTTAAATCCACATAGTAGATTTATTTATGAATATTGTTACTAATATATTGTCAACATGAAAAAAGAATTATCTATATTGAGGAGTAAATATTTTTTAAATTGATTAAAAAAATTAAAAATTGTGTGAGGTTTTTGGAAATAAATGGTTAGTGAAAAAGCATATTCTAATAAGACGAAAAGAAAAAGACATAGATCGCCTGAATTGAAAGCTCAACGATTTGATCATATTTTGGAAGTAGGGAAGCAATTATTTTTAGAAAAAGGACGAGATGGTTTTAGTATGCGTGGACTAGCAAAAAGATTAAAAATGGATCCTAATAACCTTTATAATTATGTGGAAAGCAAACGAGAATTATGGATTGCGATAAGGAAGAAGTTTTATGAACACTATCGGAATGAAAATCGAGAAATAATTAAGGATTTTGATGGTTCAATCGTAAATTTATTATTATTAATTTCTGAACACTTTTTTGAATTCGCAGAAAAAGATTTTGCTGCTTTTCGAATGATGCATGTTATCCCTTCCCCTCCATCTGAAAAAGTCGGACCATTTGAAAAAGAATACAAACAATTTAATTTTTTAGATAGAACTACTCAGCTAATTCAAAAAGGCATTGATAAAGATGAGATTAAAGATAATAATGCCGCTTTACTCTCATTCTTTTTATTTAGTATATTACTAGGAGTAACTCTGGTGGAAAAGGCCATGCGGGATAATGAAAATATTAATGATAAAACAGGAAAGGAAATAGATGAACGATTGCAATTTGGAACTCAGAGTTTCACAAGTAAGGAATTTCGGAAATATACATTGAGGAAAATCCAAAAAACTTTAAAGGAATCCCATTTAATATCTGACGAAACTGAATATAAATAAGAACCTAAATGAAAAGTTTTGACGAAATGGTCCTATATTTCAAATTATATATCAGTTAAGAAAAAGGGCGTTCCTTCAGCATTATTTATTATCTATCTCACATTCTTATGCTAATTCTTAATATTTTAAGAAAACCATAAATTTTTTCAGAATGATGATTTATTATTAAAATAAATTTAAAAAAATTTATAAATAAATTTACATAGTAGATTTAAATACTTAAAAAATTATATTACAATTATGGTAGTTACAAATTATAAAATGGATTTACTTCAAGGAATACCTTCAGAAAGGGTACGAAGAATTAGAGATAATATGCTTAATAGCCCTTTTGAATATGATCTTGAACGAGCTCGATGCTATACTAGAGTATGGAAACGTATGGAAAATTCACCTCCTTGTATGCGAAAAGCCAAAGCATTAGAAGAATTCTTGCAAAAAATTCCTATTAGAATTGATGATGATGAGATTCTTGTAGGAGTTAAATCAAGCAAAATAAGAGCTGATCCATTTGAAATTGAACTTGGAAGGCATGTTACTATTTTTGATTTACTCTTGGATGATACTTTAGATGAACAAACTAAAAAGTTTATAGGGAGAAGAGCTGGTTTTATGGAACGTTATGCTCCTTTAACTGAGCAAGAGCTTAATGAGTTGAAAAATGATTTTATCCCCTTCTGGAAAGGAAAGACATTAAAAGACCGGAAGATAGAACTTTTAAAAGAAGCGGGTTTATATAACGACTATTCTGGACCTATGGCCCGGGTATTTAATGCATTCTTAGCAGGTATTCCCGATACTTATACATTGCTTACTGATAGTCAAGGACACACCATCCCCGGTTTTAAGCGAGTTCTTAAAATGGGTTTTAAAGGAATTGAAAAAATGGCCAAACAAAATCTCGGAAAACTTAAAGAATATGATGAGGATTACGAACAACGCAAAGATTTTTATGAATCAGTTCTAGTAGTTGCAAATGCAGTTTGTGATTATTCCAATCGCTATGCAGATTTAGCCACAAAAATGGCTGAAAAAGCAAAT
>JBHLNT010000194.1:0-7828 GCA_048941265.1 Promethearchaeota archaeon | reverse complement strand
TCTTGAAAATTTTTAGTATACAATAATAATCCACTTTTACTCTGATAGAGAAAGATTGTATAAAGCATCTTTTCATGAAGTTCCTTATATTTAAGAGTCTATTTAAAGCACTTAAATAAGTTCTTTTATTCTTATTTTAATTATAATTGTAATATTTCAAAATATCTATATATAATTAACCTTTGATATTTTCTATAATATTTGGAATTTCACTTAATTCTTTTAAATAAACTTTTGATAAGGGTTTGATTCCTTCTGAAATATTTTTTATGCTTTCTAAAGAATAAATAAGGTTTTCTAAATAATCTATTAGATCTCCCTTGAAAATTAAAAGTTCATATTCTTGTTCTAAATATTGAGAAATTTGAGAAATAGAGAATTTTTCTTCAACTCTTAAATCAACTATCATTTTCTCTAAATTAACTCTTCCACAATTACAATATGGGGTATCTTTACAATTACAAGTAAATATATTATTAATCCATTTCATAATTAATTGTATAAATTCACTTGAAAATGATTTTCTTTTTCTAACATAATCAGCATTCATTAGAGAAAGAACACTCGCACTAAAGAAATTATTTGAAAAATATTTCATTCTTACATTTTTAGATAACTCGGCTATAATCTTTTTGGATAAATACACGTTCTTTATGGGTTTAAGATCAAGTGCTAATGTTAAAAGATTATCTACTTCTTGATTTTGTAAAATTTCTATTATATCTAAAGCCTCATTAATGGTTAAAAAGGATTTTGCGATGGATTGTCCAAGTTGAGTGGGTTTATGAATGAAATTTTCCTTAGTCCGAATAAGTTTTAAATTATTTAATTTTTTTATAATTAATTCGATTTTATAGTCATTATTAATTAAGAAACTGTAATAATCGTAAATCTTTTCAAGTTCAATTCCCTGGTTGAACATAGAAATAAATGCTAGCAATTCTGTAAGAGATTTGTCTTCATTAGGTTCTAACTCAAAATCTCTGATTTTCCCATTCAATAATCTAATCGCAATATTCTCTTCGGTAATATTCATTTTAGGCGAATACACTTTTCCGGGCTCTACAAGTAAATATGCTAAACCTAAATCATGTTTTTTTAATCTTCCTGCCCTTCCTAACATTTGTTCAAATTCCGCTACAGTAAGCCAATTTATTCCCATTGCCAAAGATTCAAAAATTACTTGACTTGCAGGAAGATCAACACCCGCTGCTAGAGCCGCGGTTGCGATTACTCCGGCAATATTCTGTGATTGAAATTCTAGTTCAATAACTTTTCTCTCTTCACTTGTAAGACCACTATGATAGGCTCTTACCTTTATTCCTTTATTATTGAGATAAGCTGTTAAAGCTTCACATTTTTTCCTAGTATTAGTAAATACTATAGTTTGTCCTTTAAAACCATATATACTTTTATTTGAAAATGCTGCGCGGACCAATTTTGCGATATTTCTATGTTTTATATTTTCATTAAGACATAATAACAAATGACGTTCAATCGGAACGGGACGATTAGTATATTTAATTAAAGTGCAATTTAACTTTTTTGCCAATAATTCAGGTTCTCCAAGAGTCGCGCTAAGATAAAGGAATTGAGCACCTTTAAATAGAGATTTTAAACGGGCAATAAATCCATCTAACAAATAACCTCTCTCAGGATCTATTAAAACTTGAATCTCATCCACTATTACAGTTTTAATCTCTCCTATTTGGGATTTATTACCGCTACGTAAAATAAAATCTATTGCTTCATATGTGGCTATTATGATATCCGCGTCAAATAAATCCTCTCCGAAGGTTTTCTCTTCTTTTTCAAGAAGTGATTCCCCCACCTTTTTGATAATTTTTAAGTTTAAAGGTTTGTATTTCTTTACAAATTCCTCTGTTCTTATATTAGCTAACGCAACGATTGGAACTAAGTATAGCATCTTTGCATTTCTATCATTAAGAAGTTTTGAAATGCCTGCCAATTCACCTACTAATGTTTTACCTCCTGAAGTAGGGGCCATTATTAGTTGAGAAACAGGATCTGAAAGTAACCCTTTCTCTATTGATATTGCTTGTATGGGTAAAAGTGTTGAAATCTTTAAATTTTCTAGTATTTTTTTAAAATCAGGAGGTATGTCTAAATTACTCGTTTTGTAATTAAGATACTTTTTGCTTATAGCAGGAGTCTTTTCAATGTCATAAAGAGTTATTTCTTTATTTAAAACTGGATTAAAGTCGGATTTAAAAGCAGAAAGAACTTTTTTGACATCTCTAAATTTCAAAATCATATGATTAAAGAAATTTTTTAACTTGGGACTAATTTTGGTTTCAGATAAAATCAATCCCGTCATTTGAACACTTTTTAGTACCAATTCTAAAGCACATTCAGAACAGACAATTTGATTTTTAAGAGATAATATTTGAGCTCCCTTTCTTAATATTTTAAATTTTTTGTTATCTAAACACGATTCACAAAAGGTTAAGCTAGTTATTTTAGTCATGTCAAATTGAAAATTTTTAAGCATCTCTGTAATTGGAGCAAATTCTTTAGGATTAGTTTGACTTGATAATGCAATAAATTTGTTTTCATCGGCAAGTACAAATTTTTTAAAAAGTCGAGGATTTATAGGAGTTTCAGTATCATCTTTTTCAATCTTGCTGAATTTTAACGGTCTCATTTTATTTTTTATATCTAACCCAAAAATGACAATACTTCGTAGAAATGGTTCACTTACGTATTTAAACGAGAGAGATTTTTCTTTAAATGATTTTAAATAAAATAAACTCACATCAAACAGTATATCTTTTTTGTATTTACGATTCTTCTCAATAACTAAAAAGTAATTTCTTAAGGGAATAGTCAAATAATTACACAATTAACTTCTATTAAACTACAAAAATAAATTAATTAAGAAAGTTAAATTTTTCGCTTAAAAACCAAAAACGGCTTTTATCTTATCATAAATTGCTTTGATTTCTCTTAATTTTGCCTCATCGCCGGCGTCGAGATAATATTTTATCCAGTCTGCAACGCCTCCCTGCTTAATCCAGTCCAGTAAGTATTGGGCGGCTTGTTTTTCTTCTTCTGACATATTTATCAAAGTGATATATTTTTTAATTCTCTTAAATTAAATGTTTTATAACTTATATAAAAATATAAGTCTTCGGGTATATAATTCTTTATTAATAGAAAAAAACAAATAATAATTTATAAATAAAGAGATGGTTAGTTATGGGAGATGTCCGTATAAAAACCCCAAACCTCGATGAAATTTTCGAAAAATGGAAACAGAGTGCTGTAAGAAAAGACCGAAAGAAAATGGAAAAGCAATTTGGCACTAAAGGGGCGGTATTTTCATTAGACGCAATTTCAGCTGCAGAGTACGTTGTACCTCCTGCGCTTAAAGGGGCTGCCATTTATTTCTCAGTTAAAAAAACTGTTGCAGCTGCTAAAGGCAAGGAGGAAAATTTAGTAATGGCCCCTCGAGTAAGTAGAGAAACATTTTATAGTTTTAAAGGGAAAACCGTTAATAAGGATAATTGGAAAGGAGATGAAAAAGTTCCTATTTATGAGTCGATTAATCCTGTACCATGTAAAACTTGCAGTGGTAAGGGGTATATTGATGATAAATGCCGAACCTGTAAAGGAAGCGGAAAAATAGAGGAAAATCTGAATGTTCTTGAGGGTGAGGAACAAAATAAGGTGAAAAAAGTGTTCAGTTATCCTTGCGGAGAATGTTTCGGAACAGGCAAAGTACAAAATCCATGTAAAGAATGTGGAGGACATAAAAATCTCTATAAATTCGAGATCCAGCCAGTTCCTTTTCAATCGGTAGTAACTGGAGTTCCTGTACTTCACAGTAGTTTACAAACAAAATATGAAAAAGAGATTGGAAAAGATCTTCAAGATCTTATTGAATCAGTTGAGGGCATTAAATTTAATAACTTTAAAGAACTTGATGAGAAAGCAGAAGGTTCCCTTGGGTACTGGGATAAAAATGTGAAGAAAACTATTAATTCCGCAGGGTCCGATTATAAAACTTATGAAAAAGACAAAGATACTCAAATAGTCACTCAGATTTATTTGTTTCCGATGATCCAACTGAATTGTAAGACTAAAAAAGGAAGCAAATTTGAGGTTTATTCAATTGGTTCAGAGCAGAAATTTATAATTTATTCTAATTTCTAATCTATATTTTTTATTTTTTATATTCCATATTTTTTTTAAACATCTTTTTTTTACCACTTTAAGTATAATTAATGAAAACTCTAATTTGATAATTTTGCCAGAACTCCCCGAGGTTGAAATTTTTAAAGAATATTTTGATAAGACATCATTAAATCAAAAAATTGATAATGTTTTTATCAGAGATCATAGAGTTCTCAATGTCCAAGAAACTATTTTTAAGAAAACTATTAAATCAAATACTTTTTATTCTTCTGTAAGGCATGGGAAATATCTTTTTAGTAAATTAAATTCGGGATTTATTGTATTTCATTTTGGAATGTCGGGTGATTTAAAATATTTTAATGATATCAAGGAAGAACCAAACCATAGCCGAATCCTCTTTGAATTTACAAATGGAAATTTCTTGTCGTACGTCTCACAAAGAATGTTTGGGAGAGTAGATTTAACAAATGACATTGCAGATTTTATCATTAATAAGAAAAATCTGGGAGTAGATGCTTTGAAAATGAATTTTGAAGAATTTAAGAAATCTTTAGAGAAAAGAACTGCTTTTGCTAAATCTGCGTTAATGAATCAATCAATTATTGCCGGGATCGGGAATATCTATTCAGATGAGATTTTATTTCAAGCTAAAATTCATCCAAAAACTAAAATCAATAAAATAAGTAATTCAAAATTAAGAGAACTTTTTGAAACCATAAAAAAAGTACTTAAAGTTGGGATTGAGAAAAAAGGTATTTTAAACACATATCCTAATGAGTTTATCATCCCTCATAGAAAAATTAATGAATATTGTCCAAATTGTGGGGGAAAAATTCAAAGATTTGAAATATCACAAAGACATGGATTTTATTGTCCTAATTGCCAAATACAATATAATGAAATAAGTGATGAGTGATTGGAGCCTGTAATTGTTTCTTGGAGTGGTGGAAAAGACAGCACTTTAGCGTTGTATTTATTAAATAGAGAAAAGTATGATGTAAGGTTTTTAATTACTACAATTTCAGAAGATTATAATAGAGTTTCCATGCATGGCGTAAGAAAAGAGTTATTAGTGGAGCAGGCAAAATCAATTGGAATTTCTCTTATCACTATATCATTATCTAAAGACACTTCAAATGAAGATTATGAAAAAATTATGAAGCGTGAGATGTTATATTTCAAATCCCTCAGAGTTTATCATGTTGTCTTTGGGGATATATTTCTTGAAGATTTAAAGAATTATCGTGAATCAAACCTCTCAATAATAGGAATGAAAGCAATCTTTCCGCTCTGGAAACAAGATACGAGAGAATTAGCAGAAAATTTCATAAACTTAGGATTTAAGGCAATAATTACTTCTGTAGACTCCAAATCTCTCAAAGATTCATACATCGGTAAATTATATGATAAAGATTTTATAGATTCACTTCCTTCAAATGTAGATCCTTGCGGGGAAAACGGAGAATTTCACTCATTTGTATTTGATGGGCCTATATTTTCCTATCCAATTAGATTTCAGAAAGGAGAAGTTGTATTTAGGGAAAATCGTTTTTATTATATTGACCTCATATAATAGGAAAAATTGGAAAATAAAAAAACAATTTTAATCAAGAGTTTAATATTCTAATACTCCGGTATGCATTATCAATTTCCATTCATCTTTTAATTTTGTATATACTTTGCAAACCCTTCCTTTCCAGTGACTCTTGTTACTATCTGAATCCCTCCATAAAGTATCAATATCCACAACTGCGAAAGCTCCATCTCCTTCATTGGATATAACAATTTTTTTAATCTCTCTTATATTATGAACAAGAGTGTAGTCATCAAATAACTCCTGCCATCCTTGTTTCCATCTTTCATAATTATATCTCCCTATTTCAAGTATCCAATCCATAGGGTCATGTGATTGATTGGTCCTTGGCCAAGGCCAAACCATATCAGGATGAAATATAGTCATTAACAAATCAGCATCCTGAGTATCCCAGGCTTTTGTTTCTCTATTCACAATTTCTTCTATTTGTTTTCTTACATCTTGCATTACTTTGCTGATTAATATTTACTTTTTAATATCAAATTATTTCAAATCGATAAGAGATCAAATATTTCAAATTAAATATTTATATGTGAATCATTTTATTCTCCTATAATCAACTAATTAAAAGGTGATCCTAAATTTTAATTGATCCAAAAGTAAAGAAATTAATAATTTTCAATGCGGGAGGAGGAATAGTGGAAAGAGAGATAAAACTTACTTTAAATCAAGGTATAAATGAATTTCAAATCCAAAATGTTCCCGCTAGTTTCGATCCTAATTCCGCTGACATTCTATTAGAATATGTTAAACCAGAAGATAAACAATTTATTACATTACAACAAACCATAACTGCTTTACCTGATATGACTAATGCTCAACAGATTATTGACAGAGAAAAATCAGCAGCCACTTCAATTATTAGTTATGCAATTGATTTTACCCGTGAATTAAGAGAAAAAGTGTCCAACATATGTGAAGCGAGTTCCTACAGAACATATGCCGATATGAAAGGAACTTTTGACTTTATAATTAATTGTTCTAAGCAGGAGGGTGAAGTCATAATAAAGATAATTTACTTTGTAAGCGATCTTCGCGTTAGATGGCACACATCTTTACAAGTTAATATAAGTGATGATGGAAAAACTGCAGAAGTAGAGGGATTTATTATTGTAGATAATAAAACAGGGTTTTCATATGAAAATGTTGAGCTTGGTTTTGCGATTTTTGAATTACCAAGTGCTCCGGCATATACCACAACGGGATATGGAGCTCCCTCAGAGGCAACTGCTCAAGAAGCGGCATTTCCGGCAGCACTTAGACAAGAAATGTTAGGTGAATTGGACAGATTGAGAAGCGTGCAACCAAAATCTGGGTTAAAAAGAACTCAGAGAATGAAGAACTTAATGCTGTGAGGTGAAAGAATGAAAGCAAATGTTCCAACAAGGAAAAAAATCAAATTAAATTGGTTTAAGGCAAAATGCGATTTTAAAATTGAGCGTAAAATTGAAATACAATATACTTCCAGTAATGTTTCTTCGAATAAATTGAAGTGGGATACCATAGTAAAGTATGTTCTAATTAAGCAAGGAGATCTTATTAATAAAGACATTCCTAGTAATTCACCAATGACATTATATAAAAATAATATGCCATTTCTCTTTCTCAACACTGCCGAAAGCTCTGCTACTAAAATCAACTCCGAAAATATGATTGATGATGATGTAATAGTGGATGATGATATTGTAAATTTAGAGGAAGGAGAAGCAAAGGTTACCTATGAGGATGCCGTAGATCCGAAAGAACATATTGAAGTTAGAACAAGATTAGATAAAATTTCTAGGAAACTCACTGTTGAGAATAAATTAGATAATAATATTGATTTAACTCTTGATTTCAAGCAGACTAAAGATGTCTCTTTTATTAAATCTGATCCAGAACCCTCTCTGATTGAAGAACCCAATTATAAATATAATTTATCGATACCATCTGAAAAGAAATCAAGTGTTCTTTTTGAGCTACAAGCGAAAATAGTAACGAGAGTTACAAAAATTAGACCTGAATTCTTAAAACCACCTAAAACTTAAGATAAAATTCTATTAATCTATATTAAAGTTTTTTTATTTTCTGTTTTTA
>JBHLNT010000193.1:0-8089 GCA_048941265.1 Promethearchaeota archaeon | reverse complement strand
TAAGACTATTGAGGCATTTGGAGGGGTTCATCTATTATTTAATAACGCTGGTTTAGCTATTCCTCGACTTACTTGGGAGTATGAGTTGAAAGATTGGGAGTTAGTTTTAGGCGTTAATCTTTGGGGCGTAATACATGGCATCCGAACCTTTACTCCGATAATGATTAAACAAGATACTGAGTGCCATATCGTAAATACCTCATCTATAGAGGGTATACTTTCCTCTGGAGTAGGAGGTGCCACCTATGGGGTAACTAAACACGCTCTCGTATTTCTTTCCGAACGACTAGCTCTTGAACTAGAAGAAAATGGACCAAAAATCAAAGTATCTGTACTCTGCCCGGGATTCGTAAGTACAAATATTTTTGTATCTGCAATAAACCGCTTATCAGAATATATGGAAAATCCTAATGAAATTTTTGATAATTTAGATGAGGAGAAAAGAGAGTTGCTAGACCAATTCATGGAAGAATCTCCCCCATTAACTCCTGAACAAGTGGCAGATATCGTATTCCAAGCCATACGAGAGGATAAATTCTACATTTTTACGCATAAACAGCCAATCATTAGAGATAGTGTGAAAGAAAGATTAGATGGTATTTTAAAGGCATTCAAGTGATAATTTATCTTTAAAGGATGTATTTTATATTTAGCTAGAGTTTTAAGCGCTTTCTACGCTATTCTCTTTACCCTTTTGTAAAAAACTTAAGGGTTATATTTTTAAAGGCTAAAATTGATCTAATTCTAGCTATTTAATTTAGATATTTCAAAAATGAGTATGATTTTATATGAAAAAAAAAAAAAATGTTATCTATTTTTTTATCATCATAATCATCTCTTCTTTAATATCCATTAGCTTACAAATTAATTTTAATAATATAGCTCCAAATGAATCAGCTAATCAAATTGAAAATCAAAAACCAAGCACTTCATTAACTGTAAGTTGGCATAATAGTTGGGGAGATGTGAATGATGATGAAGATGTACAGGCTAACGATATTTATTACAAAAATGGAGATTTTTATAACGTGGGATCCACTAACAAAAGTGGTACTGATTATGATATATTGCTAATTAAATATAACACAACGGGTGGATTAGTTTGGAGTGTTACATGGGATTCAGGATATGATGATTTTGGAGAAGACGTAGCCGTAGATCAAGATTCAGGGGATGTATATATCACGGGTTATTTTAAAAATACTACCAACGATTTAGTTTTAATAAGATATAATAGCACTGGCCATTATAAGTGGAATATAACTTTAGATTCTGGAGGATACGATAAAGGAAATGAAGTAGTGGTAGATTCATCCAGTAATATTATCCTAACAGGCATTTATGGGACTAAAGCATTAATAGTTAAATATAATAGCACAAAACACGAGCAATGGTTTACAACTTGGTTTCAAAGCGGTGATTTTTCTGCATATGGATATGCTCTTTGCGTAGATGCTAATAATAATATTTTTGTAACAGGTATAAGAAATGGAATGGTTACCTCGATGTTAATCTTAATTAAATATAGTCAAATAGGAGTCCAATTATGGAATTACACTTATAGTGCAAGTATGATAGACGATCCTTATAGTCGAAGTATTGCCCTCGATTCTAATAACTACATATATATCACTGGAGAAACCTCAAGTGTTCCATATAAATTAGTTTTATTAAAATTTGAGGATTTAGGTAGTTCCGTTACGAATTTATGGGAAAAAAAGTGGAGTTATGGTACAAATGCAGATGTATACGGTGAAGATATATACATTGATAGTTCAGATACTTTAAATATTGCTGTGTTTCTATCAAAACCAAATCAATCAATGATATGTCGAAGGTACACAACACAGGGAAGCTTCTCCCAAGAAATAACTTATAATAAAGGCAATACTAATGAAAAATTTGCCCGCTCAGTTCTCTTCTATAAATCAAACCTTTATCTTTCTGGTATAGAAACAACAGGTCCTTCAGGAGAAAATGATATCCTTGTAGTCAAAATACCCATTTCTATTGGTGGGGTAACCGGCGATGATGATGACGATGATGACGATGATGACGAGAAAGAATTCGGCAATACAATGTTAATAATAGGTATTACTCTTGCTATAATCGCCGGTGTTGTAGCAACGATCTTTATTCTTTATAAATATAAACCAACTGAACTAAAAGCGTTTGGAA
Source organism: Promethearchaeota archaeon (assembly GCA_048941265.1). GTDB lineage: Archaea > Asgardarchaeota > Lokiarchaeia > Sigyniarchaeales > SOKP01 > LW40-45. The sequence goes on along the minus strand of JBHLNT010000193.1, from coordinate 5,911 downwards.
AGAGAGCAAGAGGAATTGGAGAAAAGACAGCAACCACAATTCGGACCAAAACTTCCAAAGGATTCTATAAAATGAAAGAATTTGGAACGGATGTTTCTGAAAAAATAAAAGAGAAAATGAAAAAAGACGAAACTTAATTTATTTTTTTTATAATATTTTTATTTTAAAATCTATTTTATCAAAAATATTCATCAAGCTTCCTTTAACGAGGAGAATATCGTTTTTCTACTCCTTTTCTCAGCTATTTATGTGTGTTTTATATTTAATTCATTAATTCTCTAAATTTTGAATTATGTCCTTTTTCCAATTTCTTATTTCGGTTTTTTTCGCTTATGTGATTTCACGTGTGATTTAGCACTTTCGGTCATGGAAAAAATACTTGGTCAAAATGTAATTAAGTTATTTAAGTTATGATTAATCTTGAAATCTTTATTAGCATCAGTTCGATTTTCATAAAAGAATATTAATGATGCAATTATACTTTATTTAAATCTTTCACTAGTTTATAGAGGGAATATAGTCTGATTAAACAACAAACGTACAAAAAATTTACTCTCTTTTTGATTCTTTTGTTTTCTATTTGTTTTATTGGATTTACTAATAATAACATTTGTATTACTCAACAAAAAAACGCACTTACATTTCATAATCACAATCTTAAAACTCAAGATACATCCCTATATACCTTATTAATTGATGATATGGAAAATATAAACGATTGGTATGAGATTAATGATGCAGAAACGTATTTATCAACAGATTGTACTCAAGGCTCTTATTCGCTTAATATGACCGTGAATTCTACTGATGGCCAGCAAACTATTGTAAAAGATTTGACCGGTATCAATGTTTCTCGCTACAATTATCTCGAGTTTGATCTCAAAATAACAGGCAGTAATTTCACTGCTTTCTCAGTTGAAATTAATCAATTACCAATTTTTGAATATTTTCTGTGGTGGCGTACTTACAGAGATAATGAATGGCATCATGTAAAACTTGATCTAAGAAAACCCGCTAGAGTAAATATGACTCAAAGTTTATATCAATTAATAGAATTTGACTTGTGGGGGAATTCAGACTATGAATTTGAAACTTTCTCGGTATTGATTGATAATATATATTTATCCTCTTCAGGTATTAGATTAACCACTGATTTGGAGTATAAAGATATTTTACCAGGAAAAACTTCAAATTTCACAGTTAGTTTAGAACATTTGCATGGTGTTACTTCAGAGGAGTTTATTCTCTCTCTAGATAAATCCCGTTTATTTGAATTTGATGCGGAACTTAACACTACCTCACTTACCGTAGCGCCAAATAAAACTAAGGACTTTATAGTTTCCTTTTCTGCCCCACAAACTGTGAGCATTGAAGAAACTGAAACGGTTTCAGTCATAGCTGAATCAGCATCCCAACCTGGAAAGAAATATATCGCTAATTTAACTTGCGGTTATCAAACATATCGTGATATGATTTATTTTATATCAGATTATCATAATAGCAGTTATGAATTATATTCCATGAATCCGGATGGTTCAAACATCACACGGTTAACAAATAACTATGATTTAGAGTATACAGTAGTTAATCTTTCACCAGATGGAACTCTATTGGCTTTTACTCGTTCAAATGAGACAAGAAATTGGATGCCCGGATATAATGATAATAAAGAAATTTGGATTCTTAACTTAACAGATATGACCGAATGGCAAGTTACCAGAAATAACTGCTCTGATTCCCATCCGGATTTTTCTCCTGACGGTCAAGAAGTATGTTATTTTTCTAGTAATAGATTTCCTGGGGATAACGCCTCAGTTTATGCATGTAACATCGATGGCACAAATGAAAGACAGATAACTCCTGAAACACATCTATGTGCTGATCCTGCATGGTCTAAAGATGGTAAGAAAATAGCTTTCAATGCCTTACCCCCAGGTGGTACCACAATGGCAGATTTTGAGATATTTACTATTAATGCATCTGACGGTTCAGATCTAACCCAACTTACAAATAATGGGTATACTGAGACTGATCCTTATTGGTCTAATGATAGTCAATATCTATTATATGATCGATATATTGGACCCGGAGATTGGAATGATTTAAATAATGTATTTACTGACCATCAGCCTTGGGAAATAATTGAATATAATCGGACTTCTAGTTCTGAAACTAAGCTAGTAGAGACTATTGGCGACGAGGGTGCAAAATACGCAATTATACCAACCTATTCTCCCGATAATAAAAAGTTCCTATACATCAAATACAATGACGAGTATGGTATATTTCGAGCATTTATAGATGATCGTAAGGGAAATACAGAAGAACTAAAATTGCCTTTTGATGTAAGATGGTGCGATTGGGGACCTCGGAGAGCTTATGTTTCCCGTCCTGACCTTACTATAGAAAGCATCATTTACTCGGAGGCAAATAAAAAGATAACCACCACTGTCAAAAATATTGGTGACACTATATTAACTCAAGCCACTGTCGAATTCTCAGACGGACATCCAAAATCCAGTGGGATTTCTATTGGAAGTGACAAGACAATCAATAACTTAGCGCCGGGAGAATCAATGCAAATTATTTCTGATTCTTGGTCAAATCCTTCATATGGGACACATTTCTTATACGTATTTGTCACTAATTCTACCCCCTCAGAGGATTTCATTCAAAATAATCGAGATTTTATCGAAATTTATATAACCCCTTCAAATGGAGGAGGCGGTGATGGTGATGATGATGACAGTAAAGAGCCAATTATTTATGGATTCAATATAATTCTTATAATATTAATCACCAGCCTTACTTCAATTTATCTAATGAGAAAGAAGCTTAAGAAATATTACTAAACATTTACTAAATTATTTTTTTTGGTAAATTATTCCCTAAACTTACTATGTTTAAAATTAATTCAGAGCTATTTTTATTTCGGAAATATAACACTTTTCTATTCCATTTCTCATCCTAGATAGTTCAAAACAGTAATTCTTTTTTATTAATTCAATGTGTTATTTTGGCTTCTTTCGCTTGTGTTTTTTTACACGTGTTGATTTTACTTTAGTAGTTTTCGTTGGAGATATTTTCCTGGTGTGTGACTTCCTCTTATGGCCTTTTACTTTAACTTTTCCTCCCATAGTTTTCCTCTCTTTTTTTCTTATTATTCATTTTTAATTTTCTTTTTTTTTATTTAGAATAATATAATCATTTATTTATTTAAATGAATTTTAGTTGATTTTCTAATAATAGCTTTATTCTATAGTTTTATGAAAAATATAGCGTTGTGCTCGGGCAAATTGATAAATCTCCTCGTAAAGGTCTTTCTTACCTACTTCATCGACAATCGTGGCTGATGTTTTCATAACGGATATTTTGTTTCTTAAATCACCCGAGAACTGAAAGAGAGAATTGATGATTTTCTTTTGCTTTTTTTTAGAAAATTCACAAAATTCGAGACTTATTATTTTATAAGTGTTGGCATAGTTAATTTTAAGAAGATGACCATGAAATCGCACACGGTAAATATCAATTTTATTAATCTCAGACCAATTTACTTGAAAAAATAGATCTTTTTCAATAAATAGTTTAATATCTTGGGAAGAAATTAAGAATCTTGAATATATAAACAGTGAATTCATGAAATATCCTAAAGGCCATACAAGAACGATCGTTATTAAAGATATAGAAATAAAAATCGGATAAAGAGAAAAATTCTTGGCTAAAATTGCAATAAGAAGATATAATCCCCATGGGAAAACAACAGCAATAATTAAACCAATTTTGTAAAAAGATTTTCTTGAAATATTAAAAATTTCTTCTTGTTCTAACGGAATTTTTTCTTTTTTATAATATTCTTCTTTCAAATCTTTCTGAATTTCGCTGGTTTGGGAAACCAGTTTAACAGATTCATCAAACTTTCTACCACAATAAGGACAAAACTTCTGAATTGAATCCAATTTACCGCCACAATACATACAGAATTTTAATCTTTGACCTCTTTTTTTCGCTTCATATTTCTTTTTCGCTTTCTTACGAATTCTTTCATCAATTATACCTAAAGGAAACATTATAATAATTATAAGAACCATTAAAGCGAAACCTAACCCGGATACATCAAAATTAGATGTTAAAATTAACATGGGAATTAGTAGAATGAAACCAAGGATCATTGTAATTGTATCAACTATTCTCCCGAGCGTAGTCATTTCTCTCCTTATGTTCTTACTTTTTTCCATAAGGCGTTTGATATAGCTTTTACTTTTTTTTATTGTTTCCATCATATTATTCATATAAAATGTAATTCAAAATAAGAAATAAACTAAATTTTATATATTATTAACCAAATTTTTAGATTTTGAAATTCAGTATTTGAATAGTTAAATATACTAAAAATTCAACCAACTCTTCATCTGTATCAAAAATTTTCGAATAATTTACATGCCTATGAATTAAACTTTCAATTGTATTCAAAAGGATAATATTCATTTTTTCTATTTTATTCAAATCATCGGCTTTAGATTGATATAATTGTTCTAATATTTTTGGTATTGGATTCATCTCTAATATTTCTGCTTCATCGAAATCAAGTATATAGTTTTTTTTAGATAAAAAAGCAATATCAAGTGCAGCAATAAGTTGAGCTCTTTCATTATGGAATTCAACAAAGTCTTTTAGGATTTCTCGAATATAGTCTGGAAGATTTTTTAAGGTTAGAGAGGGGATCTTAATGTTCTTTAGGAATTTTGCATATTCTTTTTTGCATATTTCAAAGGCAATTTCAGGCTTTCCCTTAGGAAAATACTTATATATCAACCCAACTGATATACCCGCTGCTTTTGCTATACGTCGTGTAGTTGTGGTAAAATAGCTTCCCTCAAGAATCATCATTTTTGTAGTATTGAGAATTTTTTTGATTGATTCTTGCTTACTTCGCTCCCTATAATTTAATTTCGTTGTCATGTTTATTTTATAATTTAAATTTATGGTTTAAATCTCATTCTATTTAATAATTTTAAAGATTAAATCAATGTGATTCCTATTCACAAAATTTATAAATAAATATTAATATTTATATTTTAGTGAACATTAATCACTGAACCTTGTTCACCTATAAAAAATAGTGATATAATTTGAATGGAATTAAAATGTTTGATTAATATAGAAGGTGATATATAAATGTCTTATATATATATGAAATCCCTCGAAAAGAAGGCCGAGAAATATGATAAGGGTATAAAGATACTAACTTTAGGTAAACTACCAAAAATTAAACAAGATATTGTTGAGAATTATATTAACGTTAATGACAATATATTAGATATAGGGATGGGAACAGGAACATTTGCAATATTATGTGCTAAAAAAGGTGCTAAAGTTACAGGAATTGATTACTCAGAGAAGATGTTAAAAGTAGCTAAAAAAAACATCAAAGATGAGGGAATTAATGGTGCAATTAACGTTATTCAAATGCCTGTTGTTGATTTAGATAAGAACATTTCAGAAAAATCTTTTAATAAAGTTGTTTCAATTTTATGCTTCAGCGAATTATATTCTAAAGAACAAGACTATACATTAGATCAAATTTTAAGAATTATAGACGATGATGGTGAATTCATTTTAGTGGATGAGGTCAAACCTAAAAATCTATGGAAAAGAATCCTATATTTTATCATAAGAATTCCCATAGCATTCATAAACTTTTTAAAAACCCATGTTTCAACGAAACCATTAAAAAATTTTGAGGATAAGCTAAAAGAACACAATTTTCAAATAGTCGAGGAAAAATTCTATCTATTAGACACATTAAAACTCATGCGTATTAAAAAACTAATAATTAAGGAGGAGAAATTATGAGTTTAAAATCAAAAATGCAATTATTTGGAGCGTATTTTTTTCGTTTTGTTGGGTTTCC
>JBHLNT010000192.1:0-8092 GCA_048941265.1 Promethearchaeota archaeon | reverse complement strand
TTTATTATGAGAAATCATGGTTGATAAAGAAAAATTAACTGCTTATGATACCCGTCATTATCCAGTAAGACCCCATATTGGAGTAGGAGTAATGATGGTAAGGCATATTAACGAGATTCCACATCTTCTTTTAATAAAAAGGAAGTATAATCCTGATGCGGGGTATTGGAGCATTCCAGGGGGGCATTTAGATCTTGGAGAAAGAGTTGAACATGCGGCAGTCAGAGAGGCTCAAGAAGAAACAGGATTTAAAACCAGAATTACGAAATTAGCTGGAATTATCAATAAAATTATGTATGATGATGATGGAAAAATCGAATATCATTATGTTCTAATTAATTACTTCGTTGAACAAATAGAAGGTGATCCTGATCAGCTACCTAAGGCAGACGATGATGCTTTAGATGCTTTATTTGTACCATTTGATGAAATTAAAAATTATAAATTAACAGAATCTCTAATCGAACTTTTAAAACGATTAAAAATTGGGTTTGATTAATTTTATTAATTTAGATAAAAGTGTTTTTCCAATACTTTTTCTAGTTTTTTAAGATATCAAATTTAAATATAGAGAGGTCTAGTTAATTGTTACTCCGAAATTTAAACTAAAACTTATAAAAGATTATAATTAAAAAAGAGGTGAAATCTATGGTAAATTTTTTCATTACCGTTTTTTGGCCAAGTCATAAAGCTCCAGAAGTTGCTAAAGCTAGTTTTCAATCACAAAGAAAATACCCTGATGATGGATCTCTGGGTAAATATGTGATTTATGGTGCTTCGATTCCTGTTAAAGGAGGTGAAAAGACTATCTCTGTTTATGAACCAATTCAAGGGAAAGAAAGAGATGCAATTATGTTTTTAACTAAAAGATTATATTTATACAAGTTGATTGAAGGAGTGACTTATCAATTAGAAATTGCGGCAACTTACAATGAATCTCTTGAAATAGCGGGAATAAAAAGAGAATAAACAAGAATTTTAATAATCTTGGGTAAAAACCCTTTCTAATTTTTTTTTAAATTTAGCATATTTAAAACTTAGGTTTCCAAATTTTTATCAATTGATTAACTTAAAAATTATCAATTAAGTGTTTCCTTAATAGAACTTTTAAGATAATTAAAAATTGGTTAGACTTAATATCCGAAGAATGTTTATTATTCATTATAATTTTTTATTATACTTTCAAAAGAACAAACAGGTGAAAAATCAAATTATGGAAAAAATTCTTAAAGATTCGAAAGGTGAAACAATAGATTTAGTAGTTGATCATGAACTTCAGGGAGTTACACCAGAGATGATTGATTGGTGGTGGGATCATATTGATTCAAGCGAGCGTTATAAATTATGGCACCCAGATGCTCACAAATCCTTTGAGTGGGAAGTTTCACCTAAGCAGGGTCATGTTGGAGCCATTCAACGTATTGAAGAAAATATTGGAGTGCCTACTAAATTGCGAATTCGATGGGAAGATCCTAACCAATCACCTATACCAATTGAGTATAGCCATGCTTTAGTGGGGAGTACCCTTGATCAAGATAACGAGCCAATGACATGGCTTTTACATGAATATGAAGAAATTGAAAATGGAACAAAATTTCGTACTATCTTTCGATTACCTGCTAGGGTACCAAAACCATTTATAGAGGCTCTTCGTAAACATAGCATAGAAGAGATAAGTGAATTTGCCAATTTTTTACCAAAATTATATGAACAGAATAAAGACTCAGATTAAATCAATATTAAATTAGAGAAAAAATAAGATAGATTAAAAATGATGTGATGAGAGATGGAAAATCAATATTATATTACTTTTTCATCTCAATTTGATACTTTTACAGTTGTATGGGAAGAGAAATCCACCGAGCTAAAAATAGAACGTATTTTTCTTAGTGATTCTAGACTTAATTCAGAGGTAAAAGCTCAAGAATCTTTCATTAGGATTAAAACAAAATCATCATCATCAATAGCAAGTTTAGGTCAACAAATTCAACTGTTTTTAAAAGGGGAAGAAATAGAATTCGACTTGGAAATGCTTGATTTCGATACCTGTTATGAATTACAAAAGAAAGTACTCTTAGCTGAGTATAAAATTCCAAGAGGGTGGGTAAGCACTTATAAACGCATAGCAAATCACTTAGGCATGCCAAATGGGGCTAGAGTAATTGGAAATGCCCTATCGAGAAATCCCTTCCCCATCATCATTCCTTGTCATCGCGCTATTAGAACGAATGGTGGACTTGGGGGATTTCAAGGAGGGATTAAAATGAAACAAAAATTGTTAGCGTTGGAAGGAATAGAATTTTCGGATAAAGGAAAAGTTATTACCGATAAAATTTACTACTAACAGACAAGAAATTTGTTTATATTAATTATGAAATTACTGTAGAAATCATTCATTTCAATTTAAACATTAGATTTAAATATAAAAATTGTAATAATATTCATAATATTCTTTTACTTTCCCAATTAAGATTAATAATGGCGAATTTTAACGACTTTTTAATTAGGCATTCTTTAATAGCAATTATAATAATAATGGCATTGTATGGACTTTTTATAATTGTCAGCCGTTTATTGGTGGTATTATTTTTTAGTCCCCTTCCTTTCTTACTCTTTATTTGGATTCAATTTACAATAGTTTTTGGAACTCTTGCTCTTTTATTATTTATAATTATTCCTTTTGGATTGCAACTCCCGAATGGTAAAGAATCTTTTAAAGATTTTACACATTCAATTCGATTAAGTCGATTTTATCCATGGAAACGTAATCTTTGTTTAGGTTTTGCTTTTGCTACAATTTTTTGCCTTTGTACGCTTTGTTTTAGCCTACTTGTGGGGAAATATATTTTTGATCCGACTATTATTTTCGGATGGCCAGAATCCAATAACATCGGAATCTTTCTCTTTGTTGATATGCTCATACCTGGAATTTGGGAGGAAGTTGCATTCCGTGGAATTGTTTTAACAATACTATTAAAAAAATATTCTGAGAAAAAGGCAATAATAATTGATGGTTTGTTATTTGGAGCTATGCATTTTCTTAACATAATTGGTGGTGCAGATGTAGGATCAACTATTGTTCAAGTGGCGTATGCTACAACCTTGGGTTTTGCATTTGCTTATATGTATATTAAAACTGAGAGTTTGATACCTTGTATAATTGCTCATTATTTAATAGATGCTGTAAATCCTTTATTTCTAAATGTAATTTTTAGAGATATGTTATTAGCCTTATTAGGTTTGATTATTTTGATAATTTTTCTTGCACCTCTTCTTAGTATTCTCTTAGTAAAATTTGTAATGAAAAGAGAGAAAAGTCACCAAGATTCCCACGTTAAATATTGAAAATAAACCTTAATTGACCTTGAATATATTATTTAATAATTCCTTATGTAAAAATTCAATAGACATTAAAAACTAGTAAAGATTAAGGGATTTCAGTATGGTAAAGTTGAACAATGATACATCTAAACTGCTCAAATCATTTCCTAAAGATGGTTTTATTGAGGGAGAATCTCCAGCTCAAATTCCAAATTGGAAACTCATAGACTTCCCTAACCGTCCAAATTGTGTAGAAAGTGAAGAAGGGATTCAGATTTTTACAACTAAAGACGGTATTAAGTATATTCGTACTCCTGAAGAAAGATTCGAAGGTTTAAAGGATTTTCCCTTTAAACCCCATTATGCCTTCATTGATGGATTACAAATGCATTATATTGATGAGGGCGAGGAAAATGGACAAATTATTCTCATGCTTCACGGACAACCAAGTTGGTCCTACCTATATCGGAAGATGATTCCCCTACTCGCTAATGCTGGTTTTCGAGTTATCGCACCAGATCATATCGGTATGGGACGCTCTGACAAACCAATTGCTCTCTCATTTCATACCTATGAATCCCATATAATAAGAATGAAAAATTTTATAGAGAGCTTAAAATTAAATAATATTACTTTATTTTGTCAAGACTGGGGAGGATTGATGGGATTGCGGATTGTTGGAGAGAACCCTGAAATATTTGCTCGTGTAATTGCTGCAAATACAAGATTACCTATTATTCCGAAAGGAATGAACCCCTTTAGGATTCCAAATCCAATAAAGATCGATTGCTCCTTAGAATCAACTAATTTTAAAGATTTCGTGATTCGGTACGCAAAATCAAATGAAGTCAGACCAAGGAAAGTTTCTGCTTTGGCACATCTAAAATTCTTTCAACAATTTATACTTTATACTCTTACACACCCTGACTTAAAACCAAGTCAGATTTTGCAGTACTTAACTTTGATAGAGTTAAGCCCTGAAGAACTTGCCGCTTATGATGCACCATTTCCAAGTTTAACTTATAAGGCGGCTATCAGGACCTTTCCTTCTATGATTGCTGCCGTAGAAGAAAACAATGTGATGACATGGAAAAGGCTGGGATCTTTTAATAAACCTTTCCTCTTCTTAGGAGGTGAGTATGATAGGAATATGGGTTCCTTAGAAATGTTAAATATGTTCAAAAACCACATCCCCGGAGCAAAAAGACAACCCCACCAACGCTATCCAAATGCAGGTCATTTCATTCAGGAGGATATCGGAGCTGAACTTACTAATAAAGTATTATCCTTTATAGAAGCAAATCCTTTAAATTAAATATAAGAATTTATGTTATTTGAGAGAAATAAAATGGTTAAAGTTAAAAAAGAACTTTTATCTCCATGCGGCTTGTACTGTGGTGTTTGCAGAGTTCATATTGCCCATAGAGATAACGATATTAAATTTAAAGAAGAGTTATTACCCATTTATAAAGCTTATGGAGCAAAAAGTGTTGAAGATATCGCTTGTACGGGATGTTTATCTGAGGGTATCATTTTTCCTTTTTGTCAATCCTGTGTTATTAAAGACTGTATAAAAGATAAAGCAATTGAAGGATGTCGTCAATGTGAGGAATTTCCATGTGAAATCATAGAAAATTGGCCCAGCGCTCCCGGTAAGAAAATTATTCTAAGAAATATTCCTGTTTGGCGAGAACTCGGAACTGAAAAATGGGTTGACTACATGGAGAATAGATATAAATGCCCAGAATGTGGCAATCAGTTATTCCAAGGAGTTATGAATTGCCTAAAGTGCAATGCCAAAGTAAATTTGGATTAATTTCAAAAACTCTGATAAAATATTAGTTTAATAATCATTTTAAAAGGACTATAGAATTAAGAAAAAAAAGAGAAGAAATAATTTTTAGTGAAAGGATATTTCCTAATTATTTAATTTCAACCTTTCTCTTAACGGGTTCTGGAGGTTCAACTTTTGGAAGTTTTATTGTTAATAAACCTTTATCAAGATTTGCTTCAATTTTATTTTCGTCAATGTTCTCGGGCAATGAAAATGCTCTGTAATAGCTAGCTGAGTGATATTCTCTCCTAATCAATTCACCCTCTCTTTCTTCCTTGGTCTCCTCTTTTTGTTCACCTTTAATTTCAATTTTACCCTCTTGGACAGAGATTTCAATATCTCCTTTATCCAAGCCAGGTAATTCGGCAGTTATATTGTAGAATTTATCATCTTCAGTAATGTTTGCCAAAGGTGTTCTAAAAATCGGTTCATCATCTCTTATAACTAGTGATAAAGGTTGTCTATGCCTCCAACCAAAAGGCCAATACATATCGTCGAAGAAATTCTTTTGAAGATCATTAAAGAGACGATCCATCTGTTGAAATAAAGAAAATGGACTTTCACGTCTTACAGATAATTCTCTTGATTTCTGATCTTCTTTTTTCTCTTCTACAGACTTCCCTTGTTTCTTTATCTCTATCTTCTTATCTTTGGACATTAAACTCCACCTCTTTTTATCAATTTTTTTTATTAAGGCTTGTAAACCTTTAATTTACAATAAGTGACTGACATATTTAAATATTTCGTTTTTGGGTAGTAGCCGATTAGAGGTCTATAGATATCATATACTATATAAAGAACTCTATATCATAAAAATAAATATTTTAACAATATTATTGTTAAATATGATATGAATATTATAAAAGAAAAAGGAGAAGTAGAAATTATTAACCTAGGGATTGAGCCCGGTGAAATGCTTTTAGAAAGTATTATAAAAGCGATAGAGGAGTATGATATTCAGAATGGTATTATAGTTTCTGGTATTGGTACCCTAAAAACATGTAACATGCATTATATAAATCACACGGACTTCCCTCCATCAGATTCAATCTACCATTTAGAAAAACCCCTTGAATTATTAAGTGTGAGTGGTATTATTGCCAATAAAGAACCTCATCTGCATATTGTCGTTTCTTGTAAAGATAAGGAAATATATGGTGGACATCTTGAGCCAAAGAGCGAAGTAGCCTATCTTGCTGAAATTGCCATTTTAAAAACGAATTTTATGCCAATGAAGCGTCATTTGGATTTTGAGCGAAAAATCAAGTTGCTCGGGCCACTAAAACTAACTAAATAAACAAATAAATCATAAACTTAGGCTTTATAAGAGTCATTATTTGAAAAAATAAAAAAAGCGAATGGGATTAGTAAAATATCTAGATAACTTCCAGAATTTCCTTTGCCCTTTCTTTGATCTGTTTCCTAAGCACTTTCTTTCCAGTGTCTTTTTTTGCCTGGAGCGTATTATACCGCTTTATAGCGATCCTTCGCCATTTTTTCTCCCATGTTGGAAAGCCTGTCTTCACATACTTTTCTCGTTCAGGAAAATCACGTGTTACCCAGTTGAATAAGACGAAATAGCGCTGGAAACCTGCTTCTTTTGTTAATTTAGGTGAACTAACACCTAATTTTTGAAGGTGCTCTACAAAACGTCCTTCTACGGCATTTTGAAGCTTTCCCTCTACGATAGTGGGCTCGTGTTTGATGCCAACTTCGTCAAACCATTCCCGCACAAGGTTAAAACAGCTTCCTCGGCATATTTGGACTTTGTCGCATGATTTGTTAAAATTTAGCGCTTTGAGCCCGTCTTTAACCATTTCTAAAATGTATTCAAATGATTTGCGATTTTTATGGTTATCTTCGTTATAGAGCCCTACTGGTATGCCGCGAAAAATAATTTTTCCCGTTTCAATTACATGAAATCCAATGAAAGCATCACCAACGAGATCACCTGTGCCACTATCGTCAATTTCGATTGTTTTTGGTTTTGTTTGCATTTTCAATGCATCACCTGTTTTGATTATTTTTATAAATTAATTTTAAGCGTAAATCGTTGAAATCTAAGGATTTTCAGTCGATTCTTATTACCTTATTTTTAAAAATTAATGGTGATTTAAAATTTTTTTGAATTTACTTAAGAAAAAGAGTAAATAGTTTATTCAAAATCGTTTTAAATAGTTACTCATAAGTCCTCAATCAAACATCTCTAAAATAAGGTTAAATTTAAATAGTCAGATTAAGTTGTTGAATTTACTTAAATCAAAATATAAATTAATGATAAATTATGGTGTTAACTCTAACAGAATTTTTTAATGGACTCTTCAGTCTTTTTATTGTTCTAATTTTTATAGTTGTTGGTTTATTAACAGTGCTAAAATATCGTAAAATTAAAAATCGTATTTACATTTGGTGGGGTATTGGATTACTTGGATTAGGGTTACCTTGGTCTAGTGGTGGCCTTTCTTTTTTAATGATTATTTTGACCGGAACAGCTCTTTCATTAGAACTATATTTATTTATGAGTTTATTTTTTATATCAATCACATTAATGCCCTGGCTATGGACATTGACCGAACTAATGTATAAAGATAAACAAAAGATAATTCTCGGATTTTTTGCTATTACTGGAATCATTTTTGAGATTTATCTTCTCTACTACCTCGTAACCGATCCACAAGTAATCGGAGTATTTGTTGATCCCCCTCTTGATATTAATTATGTGGGATTAACCAGGCTCTATGCTATATTTATTTTAATAATAGTGGGCGTATCTTTATTATTGTTTATCAGAGAAAGTTTCTTACTTGAAGAACCTGAGATTAAATTAAAAGCTAAATTCCTTTTAATTGGTATAATATCATTCATTATTGGATCGATTTTAGACGGTTATGTTGGCGTAAATATCGTGTTAGTCTTTATAGTAAGAATCCTTTTGAT
>JBHLNT010000029.1:0-34992 GCA_048941265.1 Promethearchaeota archaeon | reverse complement strand
AGTCTAGGTTGTTCCCGTCTCGGCGATGGACTTTACGCCCACCAACCCGTTTCCCAAGGTCTACGGCGCCAGCAGTTTCGGAGTTTAAGAGCGAGGCGAGGAATTTCTTCCCCTTACTTCGCAATTAGTGCTCTACCCCACTGGCTACCTCGCTTGAGACTTGGCTGACACCAACTTCGGGGAGAACCAGCTATCACCGATCTAGATTAGCCTTTTGCTCCTATTCCCAGGTCATGTAAGAGAATTGCACGTCATCACTACTGCAGACCTCCACCGCCCTTTCGAACGGCTTCATCTTGCCCAGGAATAGATCGACCGGCTTCGGGTATTATAGCAGAGACTCTTGGCCCTTTAAGACCATTCTTCTGACCTAATTCCTTAGAAGGAATCGCTAAACGTTTTTAGAGAGCATAGCTCATCGTATAACGAATAGGTCATCCTAATGTGATAATTAGGATGCAAGAATATTGGTTTCCCTATGCCTCCGTGCCGCGAGACACTTAAGCTCGCCTCTACTATAAACTCCCTGGCCAATGATTCCAGACTGATGATGCAACCCTAGTCCTCTGTGCTCTGATATTCCGTCACCGGAACACATTCGCTCAGAATCTATCCTTTCAGGCTGCATCCTTATTAAGCTATTTGGTTTCAAGCACTTTTCACGACCCTTCCGGGTTACTTTTCATCTTTCGCTCACGCTACTACTTCACTATCGGTCTTGGGACATATTTAGGTTTGCCAATATGTGTTTGGCACATTCGTACGAGAAAACCATCCCGCACTACTCGGGATACCTCAAATCAACCTTCTAGTTTGCGGTTACGCGGCTGTCACGCTCTATGGCACGGCATTCCAGAGGTTTTCACCTTCACTAGGGAGGTCGTATGAGGTCCACACACCACATCTCCAAAAGGTTTCCCGATTGGATTCGGTTTGACCTGTTCCGCTTTCGCTCGCCGTTACTCACGGAATCACTGTTGTTTTCTTTTCCTCCTGGTACTAAAATGTTTTACTTCCCAGGGTTCCCCTTCCCTCACCTTAGGGTTATGGGAATCTTGCGGATTATTGGGCCGCAAGCGGATGTCCGATTCGAGGATCTTGGGGTCGAAGTCTACGTGCGACTAACCCAAGCTTATCGCAGCTTGTCACGCTCTTCATCGGTGCCCAAGCCAAGATATCCACCAAATAGCGGAGGCGTCATGGCGTCTACTCAAGGAAAGGTTCAGATTGCTTATGCACAGGTATTAAGTGTGTGAAAGATAAGCATATAAAATTGGCAAGTATTCGCGATTGTAAATCAAACCTCATATTTGGGACATTTGATTTTACAATGGGGTATGTTCCTATGAGCACGATTTTTAGTGCTTGGTACGGACGTCTCGTTTCCTGTGGCGCCACACTCCTCAGCTTTCCCAGGCAGCGCAAGGTATTCATCTCCTGTGACGTACTTCCGCGAGTCCGATGCCGTTATTGGCGTATGTCATCATATTAGATGAGATATTTTTCTCAACCAATAACTTGCGATGGTCGTAAGAATAAATTTTTTTAAAAACTGATAGTTGAACCATCGACGAAATATTAGAGTAATTATTAGGTTAAAAATTTTATGGTCTTAGATCAAAAATTTTAAAAATGAAATAACAGGGAAAACATTTGAAATATTAAACCAGGTAATGAGATTTTGTATTCTTTGAAGTTAAAAGCAATGAAGGTATTTAAATATACCATTATTTTTGTAGAAGAATATTAGATTTTCTTCGGGGATCTGATTATTATCGATATTGAAGCAGGTGAGACGCGGCAGATTTGATCTAGGTATCCTTTTAATCTTATTATTGGCTAAATTAAGGGTTATTAAATTATTGAGGTTATTGAACCCTTTAATTTCCGTTAATTGATTATCATTTAGGCGTAGTACTCTCAAGTTATATAAATTCTCTAAACCATTTATATGTTTAATTTTATTATTGTTTAATGCGAGGATAAAGAGATTCGTGAGGGATGTGAGATTTTCGATTTCAGTAATGTTATTATGGCTGAGGTATAAGGTATGAAGATTTTTATTATGATTTAGACCATCGATTTCAGTTATCTCATTAGAGTCAAGGTTCAGAAAATGTAAATTAATTAAATTATCGAGGCCGCTAATTTGATTTATTTCATTATTATTAAGGTATAACTGATTTAAATCTAAGAGAGAGTCCAAATGTTTTATTTGTTTAATTTTGTTATATGAAAGGTCTAAGAGTTTCAATTTAGTAAGGTTTTCAAGTCCTTTAATTTCAGAAATTTCATTTCCTGAGAGGTGTAATTCGTGTAGATTCGCAAGTTTTTCTAAACCTTCTATTTCTTTTATACTAGTAATTCCTAAATTATTGAGAATTAATATATGATTTTTCACTAGAAAAATCTCATTATCAAATGCAACATGTTCCTTAAGATTTAACAGGGGAATTAATTTAGGGTTTTTAGAATTTCTTAAGTCCCTTAAAATGGAACCTAATCCGATTTTTGGGTAGTCATTGAGTGAATTCCAATCCAGATTTTCAAGTGCCCATTGAATAGGCCTAACTGCTCTATAAGGAAAACTCTTAATAAGAAATTTTGTTGCATAGGCTTTAATCACAAAATCTTCATCAGAAAGTAGGAGATATTCCAGGAGTTTGAAGTAAAAATCGGATTTAAGCCCTAATTTATTTAAAAATCTTAAAGCATCAATTCTTAGCCAATCTTTATTGCTCTTTTCGATTAAGGAAATATAATAGCTAATTATTGAAGATTTATCAATTTTTCCGGTCAAATATTTATTATAAGTCTCTCTAGGCTCTAAAAGGGGCATCTACATTTAATTAAATGAGTTGGATATATAAATATTTAAGTTTTTAATGCTATTTTTTCAGATAATTGATATAAATTTAAATGATTCCCTTTCTTAAATAATGATTGGATGTCAAAATTAAACCCTTTCGATATATATCGCAAATATGAGAAAAGGGAGTACGACAAATCATCTGCTTTGTATTATTTAAAGTCAATAGTGGAGCATACTGAAGATGTTACATTGAAACTTGACGGCATTGAAGTTATGGGAGTTATTAAACCCGAAACTCATGAATTTTTCAATTTTTTGGAACAAGTACTTATTTCTGATGAGAATTATCAAATAAGAGGTTTAACTGCTAAAGTTATAATAGAAAATTATCCTAAACTTGCGTTCGAACCAATTAAATGGATTTTAGAAAGAGAAGAGAGCGATTTATGTGTAGAGCTGATTAGGAATGCGATTATTAAAAGTGCAGATTCCAATTTAAAATCGCTTCTGGACATGGTTAATGACTAACAGAAAGAGCAAATTAGATTAAAAGTAATGGAAATATCTAAATTTTCGATGTTTTTTGTAGAATTCCTTTAATTGGAATTTAGGAATTTTATTGTTGTCGAGACTAAAGAAATAGAGATTGGGTAAGTTAGGGTCTTTTGTCTCTTTAATAACATTGTTATATAAATTTAAATTGGTTAATTTTTTCAGGTTTCCGAGTCCTTTGATCTCTTGTATTTTATTTCCTGCGAGTTGTAAGATTCTTAGATTTCTTAAGGTGCCAAGTCCTTTTATTTCTTTAATATTATTATTATTAAGTGCTAAGAAATATAATTCATGGAGATAATCAAGATTTTTTACTTCATTAATCTCATTGTTATTAAGGTAGAGAGTGGTTAAATTGACATTATGATGAAGATTTTTTATTTCGGTTATGTTATTGTTTTCGAGGTTTAGAAAATGTAAATTTTTTAGATTATTAAGGCCTTTAATTTCGGCTATATTATTATTTTGTAAATATAAATGGTTTAATTGTTTGAGGGAATCTAGACCTTTAATCTCTGTTATGTAATTCCCTGAGAGATTTAATTTTTTTAAGTTGGCAAGATTTTCTAGATTATTAATTTCTGATATATTATTTCCTGTTAAGTTTAATTCTTTAAGGTCTGTAAGACTCTGGAGCCCTTCAATTTCACTTATTTTATTAATATTCAGGTCTTGTAAATTTAGCACCCCGTTATTTGGGAAGAAGATTTCATTTTGATATGATATATGTTCTTTTAACCTAAGCAAAGAAAGTAATTTTGTATCCTTTACTTTTCTTAATTGCTTTAAAATAGAACTTAAAGCATTATTTTTGTGTCCATTAAATAAAGGCCATTCTAGATTTCTGAGTGCCCAAAATAATGGCGAATAGGCCTTTTTAGGGAAATTGGTAATAAGAAATTTAGCAGAATATGCCTTAATAAGATGGCTTTCATCTGAAATTAATAAATTTTCCAGAAATTTAAAAACTAGTTCAGATTTTAATTGTGATTTATTTAAGAATTCAAGAGCTTCTAATCTTAATTTTTCGTCGCTACATGTTTCGATAAGAGATATGATATAACTTAATAGAGAAGATTTATCGATTTCACCAATCAAATAGCTGTCAACTATTTGCTTAAGCGTTAAGGAAGGCATTATTCATTATTGTAAAGTATCTTGATTATTTAAATATAATTCTTTTATGATTTTAAGTGTGAGAAATTCATGAGGGGGATATATATTTAATGTAGGAAAAATTTTTCATCTGGAAGAAATAAAAAAAAACCTCAAGGATTAAGTGGAAAAACTATGAAAAAAGTATTAATCGGTACTTCTGGGTGGAGCTATGATGAATGGGTCGGTTCTTTTTACCCTAAAAGCCTGACAAAAAAGGATTTTCTTTTATACTACTCGACTGTTTTTTATACAAATGAGATTAATACAACGTTCTATAATATTCCTTCAAGGTGGATCGTAGAAAATTGGGTAAAGAATACACCTCCCGACTTTCTATTTTCAGCGAAAATCCCTCAAACCATAACTCATAATACTAAATTAGATATAGATAATTGTACAGATGATCTGAATTTTTTTTTAGAAGCAATGAATCCCTTAATTGAATCAAAAAAATTATTAGCATTCTTAATACAATTACCACCATCATTTCAAAAAGCAAAACATTTTAGCAATTTAAAAGAATTTATTGCTAATTGGCCAAGAGATCGGGAAGAAGAGGGATACCAATTAGTTGTCGAATTTAGACACAAATCATGGATGGATGATGAGGCTTTTAATTACTTAAAGACTAATAAGCTTAGTTATTGTGCTGTAATTGAGCCTTTATTACCTCCTAGGATGGATGTGACTAATTTAGAATTAGCATATATACGTTTTCATGGGTATGGTAAGAAAATATGGTTTGATTATTGTTTCAATGAGGATGAGATTAAAAAATGGGCAATATCAGTCCGAGAAGTAATTGAAAATTCCAAAAAAGTTGGAATTTATTTTAATAATCATTTTTCGGGGTATGCAGCCAAAAATTCATTAATGCTTATGAGAGAATTAGAAGTTAAACCTCGTAATGATCCAGAAACAATTCAAATTTTTGAGATCAAAAAAAAATCTGGGACGTATTCAAAAGGTCAAACGAGTTTAGAGAAGTTTTTTTAAAGTTATATATAGCATCAAAACATATTAAAGAATATTAATAAGGATGAGCAAAATCAGAGTAAAGATAGGGTTTATAGGAGCAGGATCTATAGGAACTTTATTTGGGGGGTATTTAGCTTCAATTAAATCTGAAAAATATTCCATTGAAGTAATTTTGTTTTGTAGAGAAAAACATGCAGAAGCTATTAATAATAATGGATTAAATTTAATTGTGGGTCAAGAGATTAAAGATATTAAAAATATAAGAGCTTTTGAATCCCCAGATAAATTCTTGGGAGCTTCATTACAAGAATCAGAGGCTATATTTGATTATTTGTTTCTTACTACAAAAACTTATGATAGTGAAAGTGCACTTGCTCAATACAAGAGAATAATTGATTCTTGTAATTGGTTAGTAGTTTTGCAAAACGGAATTGGTAATGAAGACATTGTAAAAGAATATTGCTTACCTGAAAAGATTATTAGAGCAGTTACTTCAACTGGAGCATTACTTGAACAGCCGGGTAAAATTTTACATACTGGAAAAGGTATTACAAAGGCAGGTTTTCCATTTATACATAAATCAAATTTAGTAAGTAAGAGATTAGACGATGCTCAGAAGGGATTAAATCTTTTGACCGATATTCTAAACATTTCAGGTTTAGAAACGATAAATGTTAATGATATAATTAGAGAAAGTTGGGAAAAAGTATTCGTTAATATTGGCATCAATGCTTTTGGTGCGTTAACTCGCTTAAAGAACGGTCAATTACTACAGGATGAAAGATTAAAGATTTTAATGGCTGAAGCTGTAAAGGAAGCAATCAAAATTGCTGGGCTAAAAAATGTGAATCTTTCAAAGTCGGATTATATAGGAATAATGTATGAAGTAGCAGAAAAAACTTCAGAAAATATAAATAGTATGCTGCAGGATGTTTTAAAGGGAAAAAAAACAGAAATAGAGTTTATAAATGGTAGAATCGTAAAATATGCTCAAGAATTGGGAGTGAACGTACCTATTAATGAGACCTTGACCTATTTAATTAAAGGATTGGAACAATCATTAAATTAATTATCGTCTAGTTTATTAACCATATAATACGCGTTTTCTCCGTCCCTATAATATTTTTTCTTAATACCCTCAGTTTTAAAATTGAATCCTTGATATAGGCAGATAGCCCCATAG
This sequence comes from Promethearchaeota archaeon, assembly GCA_048941265.1. GTDB lineage: Archaea > Asgardarchaeota > Lokiarchaeia > Sigyniarchaeales > SOKP01 > LW40-45. The sequence continues at coordinate 28,309 of JBHLNT010000029.1, read as the reverse complement.
TTTGAAACTCTTACTTCTAAAACGTATTCATTTATGCTGTGGGTTTTGATTTCAGGCATGCTTTCTGAGAGCAATGCGCTGGCGATTCCTAATCTTCTATACTCTTGACTAACCGCAATGGATACTAAATGTCCTTTATTGACTAATCTTAAGCTATTTTTGGAGGGAGTTCTTTCAATTCTCCACATGACATATCCTATAATTTTGCTTGTATCCTCCTTGGGACAGGCTACTAAAAAGGATTCCGGGTAATTATCGAGAATACTTTTATAAAAGAAAAAGGGATAATCTTCCGGCAATTCTTTTTCATTAACTTCCTTGACTAATTCTAAATCCTCAAACGTACATTTCCTAATAATATATGTCTTATCAGTAGTGCTATCTTTAATAATTCTTGTACGTGTGTCTTTGTCTGTACCCATCGCAATCTAAGTTTCAATTTTATTATAATGATATATTAAAACTATCTAATTAAAAATATTAAAAACATTTAATCTTTTTTGAAACGATAAATCATAAATTAAGTTTGTAATATCTTGAATGCGTCTTTCTTTTGGGCATTGATATAATCTATAATTAAATCTAATGCTTCTTGAATGTTCTTTTTATTATTAAATCTGTCCACAATTTCACTTAATCGGTTTTTTTTAATTTTTTTTAATTCATCAGCGACTTTAATCATTTCTGGTAAGGCTCTCACAATATTGTCTACAATTGTTATATCTGCCCAGATTGCCGTTCTGCTTATCGGATTTAAATCGATAGCTATAACTTTCTTTCCAATTTTTTTGAGAGCTTCAGTACGATCTCCATCTTCTAAAGGGACAAAAATACAATCTCCTTGATATATTCCAGCAATATCAACAAAGCGCCGATTACTCTCTAAATTATCAAGACTAGTCATATCATCTTTATTAATCCCAAGAATATCTTTTGCTCCAGCATCTACTAAATCTTTTCTAATGGCTTCAATTCGTCCTTCTTTATGATAGAATAAATTGATTTCTAAAGGAGCATTAATCACATTTGACAATTCTACTAACTCTTTAGGAACTAATGCTGCAGTATTCCCATTAACACTTATCACGGGCTTTTTTGCGAGTAATAGCAAAGCGACTGCTGCTTTTATAGCCTTTTTGGCAGTTTCATTTGTCTTTTCACCCAAAATATAATCAAAACATTCACCTCTTCCATGTGCAATTAATCCTGCTTCAGCAACTACTAAATTTTTCATACCTTCAATAATTTTATGACGATATTTTAAACTTTGATAACGAGGGTGAGTTTTTGGTAAGCTGTGATTTTGATTTTCGTTATTCTTCATATTTTCGTAAGTCCATACGTTAGTTCTTTATATTTATGGATTTAAAATAAAGAAAAACTATTAATCTTTTGTATGTTTTAATAATTGTGTAGATATTTATGAGTTATGAGCTTAAAAAGAAAAGTAGCGATTTAGAATTTTATAGGACTAAAAAGTTATTGGATAATCTTAGAAATAAGAAAGGATTCCATACTGAATTAATATCACTATACATTCCGCATGATCGAAAGATATCAGATGTAACAAATTATCTCAAAAATGAGATAAGTGAAAGTCAAAATATTAAATCCAAACTTACTCGGAAGAATGTATTAGATGGTATTTCAAGTCTTTTAGGACAATTAAGAAACATCAATGAGGCTCCTGATAACGGTTTAGTTATGTTCTCAGGAGCTATCCCCCAAAATAATACTCCTGGAACCGAAAAAAATGAATTATATATTCTTCATCCACCTGGGAAAGTGACAACCTTCCGATATCATTGCGCAAGTGAATTTTTATTATGGCCCTTAGAAGAAATGCTTCAACCGAAAGAAACTTTTGGTCTAATTGTAATTGGAAGAGCAGAATCTGCCGTCGGTTACATTAGAGGCAATCATGTGGAAATAGTAAGAGAATTTACTTCAGGGATTCATGGTAAACATCGAGCAGGAGGTCAATCACAAAAAAGATTTGAAAGATTGATTGAAGAGGGTGAAAAGCAATTTTACCGTAGGATTTCAGAAGAAATGAACAAAATATTTTTACCTATGGAAGATTTAAGCGGACTTTTTATAGGGGGACCTGGTCCTTCAAAAGAAAAATTCGTAAGTGATGAAAGCTTAGATTACCGATTACGGGATAAAATCATTGATGTTGTTGATTTGGGCTACGGAGGTGCTGAGGGAATTAGAGCTTTGATCGAAAAGATTAAGGATAAAATTGAGAATGTAAAATATATACGAGAGAAACAAGTTATGCAACGCTTTATGAAAGAAATTTCTAATGATACAGGATTAGCTACATATGGATTACAAGAAGTACAAAAGGCCTTAAATTATAGCGCTGTTGATATATTGATCCTTTCTGAGAAATTAGATTCATATAAAATCAAATTAGAATGTTCTAATTGTGGTTATATTGAAAGTAGAACCTCAAAAGAAGCATATTTAAGTAAAATAGAATCAGAAATCCAAGAAGAAAGTTGTCCTAAATGCAATTCGAATAATTTCAGTATTACTGAAACAAAATCCATAATTGATGAACTTGGTGATATCGCTGAGACAACAGGGACAGATATAGAGATACTTTCGACTGAAACAGAAGAAGGTGAGATGTTATACAGCACATTTGGAGGAATCGTGGCAATTCTTCGCTATAAGCTCAGTTATTAAAAGAATTTTAACATAAAATTGATTCGAACTTAATTTTGATAGTTTATTATCTCAATTACTTTTTAAAGTTGTTTCCTAAATAATAAGTAAAATGCGTGAAAAATTATGGAGTTGAAAGAGATATTATTAAATTTAAAGATGGTTATGTTTGGTGGGAAAGGAGGAGTGGGCAAAACGACCTGTGCGGCAAGTTCAGCTATTTGGGCTGCGGAACATGGTAGAAACACCTTAATTATTAGTACCGATCCTGCTCATTCTTTAGGGGACAGTTTAGGGGTAGAATTGCCACCTGGAGAGCCATCTCCAGTCAAACAAGTTAAAAATTTGACTGCTCTTGAGATAAATCCTAAAGCAAACATGACCGAATTTAAGGGATTAACTAATGTGAATCCTATGGAAGATATGGGTATGGGTAATATGATGGATAGTTTTGGTATGGGTGATATCCAAGAATTTGCATCCATGAATCCTCCAGGAATTGATGAGGCATTGGCATTCGGAAAAGTGTTAGAATTCATTGAGACAGATCATGATTATGATTTGATCATTTTTGATACGGCTCCAACTGGTCATACTTTAAGGTTTTTAAGTCTTCCAGAGACATTATCCGGATGGATTGGAAAATTGTTGAAATTAAGAATGAAAGTGGGCAAATTTTTTGGAGTTTTTAAAAAAATGTTTGGGAAGGATGAAATAGAAGAGGATAATTCTTTAGAACTTCTTGAAAACCTCAAAAACTCTATTGTGAACGCTCGAGATGACCTTACCAATCCTTCCAAAAATTCTTTTGTTGTAGTCACAATTCCAGAAGAGATGGCCATAGCAGAAACTGGCAGACTTTTAAATGAATTGTTGAAATATAATATTCCTAATTCAGATATTATAATAAACCAACTATATCAAGATACAATAGAGCTATGCGATTTTTGTAAAGCTCGAAGGGAGATGCAACAAAAAAATTTAAGCAAAATAAGAGAAATTTTTGGAGAGAAATTGCATAAGGAACTAATAGAGATTCCACTTTTTAAGACAGAAATACGAGGATATGATAAATTAAAAGAAATTAGCGAATTTTTAATAAAGTAATACTAACAGTTAAATTCTTTTTTATAATTACAATAAAGGCAGATTTTCATATTTCCACAAGGATATCCACAAACTTCACAAAAATTATAATTTTTTGGTTGGTGCTGGGTATAAAATAATTCTGACATTTCTAAAAATCCATTAAATAAATTAAATTCAATTTCTGGGCTAAATTTTTTACATTCTTGGATAAATTCTAGCACTCTTTTTCTTAAGATAGGATCTTTTTCTCTATATGGACAATGAGAAGGATAATGGTTAAAATTTTTTAAATTTGAATATAAAAAAATTTCCTCCTCAGGAATTCTCATTAATGGTGAAATTTTCTTAATAAAAAATTTATCAATCTTATTATTTTCTTGTTTAAAAAAATACTGATTCGAAATTAATTGAAATCTTTTAAATAGGATGTTCATTAGAAATGTTTCCGCGATGTCGGTAAGGTTATGTCCTATAGCAAGAACATCGGCGCCAAGTTCTTTAGCTTCATCATTTAATAATCGTCTTCTTAATGTAGCACAATAATTACAAGCATTTTGGTAATCATTAGAATTCTTTTTGAGAGAGATAATTTCATCTAATGTTTTTCCAATTTTCTCTTTAAAAGTAATAATTTTATGGGTTATACCATAAGTTTTACAGAAATCACTCGCATTCTTAATACTATTATTTCTATAATTATTTATTCCCTCATCGATAGTTAAGGCTATTAAAGGTTTTGATTGATAGTTTTTTTTTTGAATTTTTATTAGATTATAAAGCAGGGTAAGAGAATCTTTACCACCGGAGATTGCAACAACAATATTATCCCGTGGCTTTAGCATTTTAAATTTTGAGATTGTTTTATAAATATTTTTTTCTATACTATCGATAAAGCATTTTTTACAGATAAATTCACCTGAATATTTTCTATGTATAACTAGCGTATTTTTATGGCAGTACGTACAGCTTCCAATCTGCATAAATAAATTATAGCCATTTTTTATATCGTTAATAAAAATCACTTTATAATTTCTATCAGATCCAAAAGGTAACAGCGCCTAATAACACGAATGATAAAATAAAATTAGCGGCAACTATGAATAGGGTAATTATTCTTATGGTGTTTAAAATTAATTTTTTTTGTCGTCTCTTTTCATCATATTGATATTCATATGACACTTCAATAATTGAATTATCCGGCAATTCTGTTTGCTTAGGAAAATCGAATGATATGGTTGACTTAAATCCATCTCCAATAGCATCTATGAGGGAGTATTTATTGTCACTTAATAATACTTCGCTTTGGCTTTCAATTCCCATTCCAATTCTTGATTTATCTTTTATAATTATCTTTATTGAATCTATTTTTTCAACACGATATTCTGATAAGGGATAATTTTTCTCTCCTTTTTTATATAAAATTCTTTCTTTCTTTTTTTTAGTTTTTATATATTTTTCTCCTACTCCCCACTTGACAAATTCTTTCACAACGCGATCGCCGTCAAAGATAGGAAGAGGTAACATATTAAAAATGGTAACACTAAAAGCTATGATCCATAACCATATAAGTTCTCTTATTAAAAAATCTGGTAGCTCTCCACCAAGCAATTTTGCAAGATCATTTTTAGGCATCCAATATAATTTCGTTAAAATTCCAATTCGAACTCCATCAAGCTCTACATTTAAATAATAGTTCTTTCCCGATTTTGAAGTTAATTTCATCGTCGTTAAATTATAGTGTGTTAAAAATTTTTCAAGAGTTTTCCCTTTCTCAACATTTATATACGTTCCATTTAATTTTGTGATAATTAAATCTTGTTCCAATTTTTCATTATAATTATTTCCACCCTCTTCTTTTGAAAAAATGTATGTTATTTTTAATTCTGTGTTAGAAGCGTACTCATATAAAATACCAATATTATAAAGTGGTCCTAAACTGATATCTTTTTCAACATATTTTTCTATTCTTGGTCGATAGATCTTTAAAGTCAACTCATCTCCAACTGAAACCTTAAGTTTACGCGAGTCATTTTCTAATATTGTATGAAGAGTTGTATAGCTATCAAAATAAATAAAACCTTCATTTGATCCTTTTTTTTTCACGGCCCTTAATACATCCCCCTTGTCCAAATTTCCCTCATTGAATCCTCCCTGTTCCTTAGTTAATACAGTATCGACTTGATAGAGTTGTGGACCGTAAAAAGGGGAAATAAGGAGAGGAAAATTTAAAATTAATAAAATAGCGATTCCCGCCGTGATGGCGTTTACAAAAGTACCAGCAGAAGCAATTCTTAAGCGGGTATTTCTATGAAATTTTGATGAATTTAATTCTCTTTCGTTGACTTCTACGAATGCTCCTAGCCCAATTAAATAGAAAAATCCTGCTCCAAGGACTCCAGTTGATTTTACCTCAACTCCATCGCTGTTCGCAGCAATTCCATGTGCAAATTCATGGGTTGTCATAACGAATAAAATTGGTATTATTAGATACATAAATAAAGGTAAACTTACTGTTACTCCAGGAATAAGAGGCGTAACTGCATTTTCAATCCTTGGATTTGTGATTAAGTTAAAAAGATTAATGAAAAAGAAGAAAAAAGCAAAAATTGTAAATGCAAAAGAAATAAATATTCCAATTGTCCAGAATATTCGCCAAAATCTTGGTGCTTTTTTCGATATCTTTAGAATAAAGTTATTCAATTTTTTAGTTTTAAATAATGCTAATAAAGGGAAAAAAACCATAACAGCTTCTTTTTTCTTTCTTAACAAATATGACAAAATACCCACAATTCCCCAAAAAACCAAGGAAAGTAAGAACCAAGGATTTAAAAAAAAATCAATTATTAAATCAGATAAACTCATTTAGCAACTATTAACCTTAATTGAGATTGGAAATTATGAATAAAAATTAAGGTTAACGGTTACAATCCATAATAAAGAAAAAATTAAACAATTATTTTAAATTATAATATTAAATTCATGAAATGATTTTGTTCCTCTTTAGGACCCAATTATCAATTAAGAATTTTTGCACTAAATTTTGCTTTGGACTGTATTGACAGTGAATAGTCGATTTAGGAATCCAAATTTCCTTTCCAGAGTTAAAATTTATTAACAATGCTTTATGGGTTTCACCTGAAATTGTTCCGTCTATATTACTCATCTCATTTAAGAGATTCGCATTAGGAGATGAGTTTGAGATAATTGAATTCTCTTGTTGAAAAGGAGGATTATTCGGCTCTAAAGTTGTAATTTGAGTTTTTTTGTTCTTATAGTTTGCTTTATAATTTTCATAATAACTTTTTCCATTATGGCTGATATAATTAATATCTTTGGGAGAATTAATAAGGTCTTTACCTTTATTCATATTTTCATTGTTAGAAGATGTAGCATATCTAATTTTTTCATCTAAAATATGGATCAATAATAAACGTATTATTTCTGCTTGAGCATAATTTATCATCTTTGAATATTTATCAATATTTATCCATAAAGTTTTAGCTTCTTCATCTTCCCATCCAATGGAAATAGATGTTTTATTATCCTTATAAGTATGATAACTTTGCCACTTTAGAGAATTACGGTTTAATACAGTAAGAATCATGACAATTTCTTCTAAAGAGCATTTAATAACTTTACCTTCACCTGCAGATAGTTTTTCCCAATTACCATCACTTTTTCTCCTTATACCTCTTATAAATAAAAAAGCATCCGATTTTGAAGAACTGCTTATGATTAAGCCTGTATTTTGACCAAAAAAACTTTGTGAATGCTGATCTGCCATTTTAGATAAAAATTTCCATTTTATTCCTAATTTATATCCTATTTTTATAAATATATTAATAAACGGCACTAAAAAAGGGAAAACATTAAATTATTGGAACATTATTATGATTCATAAACAATTTAAATAACTCATAGGAATAAATTTAACCCTTAGCGGGGTGGGCTAGCCTGGTTTATGCCGCAGGGCTCATAAATGGAAAATAGAGTTTTCACTTAAGAAACCCTGAGATCGTTCGTTCAACACAGAAAGACTGAACGTGATTTCCTGATGAATAAAGTATCCGCTGATTTCCAGCGCTATGGATCTCGAACCCCCGCTACCATTTTACCTTTTTACAAAGATAGTATTTATTTCAATATATTTATTTTTTAATAGATAGCTCTTTATTAAAAAATAGTTTATTTTTATTTGTTGATCAGTATGAATGAAACGCAGAGTTTTAAAAGATTTCCCGCAGTTTGTTGTTGGATTAAACACCTTTTAGAAGGACAATATTTAAGTAATGATAATTCATATTTAACTTTATTTGGAAAGATTAAAAGAGTCCGAATTATTGCAACTATTACTGAGAAGCGAGAGCTTATAAGTACTCAGGATGTTGATAGTACAATCTCATCAGATGAAGAAACCGATCTTAAAGTAAATTTGGAATTTAAATTAGATGATGGTACGGGTTTAATTCGTGCAATTCTTTTTCAGATAACTCCAGATCAATATAGTGATTTTATTAAAGGCGATATTGTAGATATTATTGGTAGAATTGGAGAATGGAATGGTTTTCCTCAAATTTATCCTGAAATCATCAAAAAAGTTAGAGAACCGGATTTAATCTTATTAAGAAACGCAGAAATAATAAAAGAAATTAAATTTGGAGAATTAGAACAAATCCCCGCAATAATTAAAGAGGAATATGAGATTGATTTATCTTCTGATGAAATTGATATTAACGAATTATTTGAGAATGAAAAAACTTCAGAGTCTGACGAGGTTAAAGAAAGAATTTATTCAATAATCAAAAAATACACTAAAGAGGGAAAAGGGATTAGTTTTGAAGAATTAAAAAACACTCTAGAACTTTCTGAGGAGGATTTTAAAAATTATCTTACAGATTTAGAGATGGAATCAAAAATTTATCAATCCGAAGAAGGTGTTTATCAGAGTTATTGATTTGGTAATAAAAAATTCTTCGGTAAAAATCAAAAAAATATTATTCTAAAGAAGTATTATTACTAATTAATATTAAAAATTATTCAAAAAAAAGATAATCATGGATTTACACGATTACAATAAGTTATTGGAGAGAGCTTACGAAAAAATTCCAGAAAACGTTAAGCAATCTTCTAGATTTGAAATTCCAAAAGTCCAATTAAGAATTGAAAGTAAAAATACTTTTATCACTAACTTTAACAAAATCATAAATACACTTAATAGAGATGCCAGACATTTTTTAGGGATTTTTCTAAAAACAGCAGGAACTATGGGTGAAATACGAGGACAACAATTATTTTTAAAAGGTATTTATAAAGAACAAGTGCTTAACCGTTTAATTGAAAGTTATACTAAAACTTATGTTTTGTGTGATGTTTGCAATAAACCGGATACAGAAATTCAAAGGGAAGCAAAAAAATTATTTCTCAAGTGCGGTGCATGTGGTGCAAGGAGAGTAATTAGGGAAAAATAATTAATCTTTAGCAGGATGAAAATAATTTAAATGATGAAAGTTTTCCTTAAGATTCATTATAAAAATGATATTGAAACTGTAGCTTGTTGCGATGAAAATTTACTCGATCAAGTTTTTACGGAAGGAAATTTACAGATTAAAATAACAAACCAGTTTTTTGGTGGGACTTTAATCAATGTAGAGGAAGCAATTGAAATTTTAAAGCAAGCTTCATATTTTAATATTGTGGGAGAACATATCGTAAAGGAGGCCGTTAACTGTAAAATTCTCCCTATAGAAGGTGTGCGCTCTATTAATGGTGTTCCCATGGCAATGAAGATGATGTTTTAATGGCTCGTAAGTTTTGTGCAATATGTGGGAAAGATCTTGATGATTCCGCACCTCACTTTGGAATGTGCATCCATTGTTATTCAAAAGAGCATCCTTTATTTGAATTACCAGGAATTTTTATATTTAAAATCTGTATCGATTGTGGGAAGTATACCATAAAGGAGGAATGGTTTGAGTCTCAAGGAAAAGAGATTTTCGCTATTATTGAGGATGCCATAAGGAAATTCTTATTAAAATCATATTCAAAAGCCGGAAAAATCAATTTTTCAATCTCTTTTGATAAAAATAGTTTTGTATATTCATCAAAAAATATGTTAAAGTCAATAAAAGCAGTGGTTGAAGGGATGTTGATAGATAATGTAGCTATAAAACACCGAAAGAATCTACAAATTAATGTGGAATATGATTTGTGTAAAAATTGTTCAAATATTCGGGGCGGTACTTACTATTTATCAATAATTCAATTAAGAGTAAAAGATGAGACGGAATTTGATATAATAGCTGAAATCCTCGAAAAAATACATCATCATGTGGAAGTACTATTTGAAAAGGATCCAAGGCAATACATATCAAAAGTTGAAGACCAAAAATATGGTGTTGACTTGTATCTGAGCACTAATGAGTTGATGAATCATATTATAAAATATCTAAGAGCAAATTATCATTTTATATTAAAGAGAACAAAAAAACTAGTAGGGCGTGACTCTCAGAAAGGAAGAAACCTCTATAGATTAAAATCCTTAATTAAAATTTTACCTTTACATAAAAATGATACAGTTTTTATTGAAGAAAAAAAATTTTATGTTGATTCTATTTCAAAAAGTAAAGTAATTTTAAGAAATCCTGACGGAGATAAATTGATTAAAGATTATTCTTTTTTTTTTAAATGAAAGAATTACTAGTAAAAAAGCATAGAGGGTTAATTAGTGGTAAAAAACAACGATAAGCCAGAGGAGGACTTTGAAGAGGATTTGGATAACACATTAGATGATAAGATCAATTTAAGCATAGATGAGCTAGAGAAGAAAAGTATTGATTCAAAAAGAATTAAAAAGATTGATCAATCGAAAAAAAGAGCGGTAATAGAATCTGTGTTTGATGAGCGCACAGTTTTTACATTAAATAAATTATTAACAAGTGGTCCTTTGGAGAGAATCGAGGGTGTAATTTCAGCTGGTAAAGAGGCAAATATCTATCTCGCCTACGATCATAATGATAAAGAAGTTGCCATAAAAATTTATAAAATTGATAGTAACACTTCAAAATGGATGAGAAACTATATTATTGGAGATCCAAGGTTTAAGAAAATTCCTCATAATGTTTCAAAGATCATATTTTTATGGGCCAGTAAAGAATTTAAGAACCTTAAAAGAGCATATAAAGCAGATTTAAGAGTACCAAGACCAATATATATTAAAAATAATATTTTATTGATGGAATATATAGGATTTGGAGCTATACCTGCCCCCTTGTTAAAGGATATAAAAGATCCTATCAATCTTGAGGAGATATTCAATGAGATATTGCATTTCATCAAAGTTTTATATCAAAAAGCGAGATTAGTGCATGGAGATCTTTCAGAATTTAATATTTTATATCATAACCAAAAGCCTGTCGTAATTGACATTTCTCAAGCAGTTTCTACTGAACATCCTAAAGCAGAGGTTTATTTAACAAGAGATATCAAAAATGTTTTTAATTATTTTGAAAAACAAGGAATTTCGAATCTGGATCCAAAAACATTTTACTACGATGTCATAGATTTGGTTAAATAAAAAAATGAATAATTATTAATGGATATACAAATAATGTAGTTTAAGCCTATGAAGATTTCTAAAGCACGCATTGCAGTAGTAATTGGAAAAGAAGGAGAGACAAAAAGGAATATTGAAAACATATTAGGAGTAAAAATTAATTTAGACAGTAAAACCGGCGAATGCGAAATTTTGCCTGATCGAAACAGTCAAAACTCCAATCCTCTAAATGTTTTTATAGCTCAAAAAATTATGAATGCAATAAATAGAGGATTTAATCCAAATAAAGCCTTGAGACTATTGGAGGAGACATATGATCTTGAGATTTTTAATCTTATATCTATTTTAGGGAAATCTGATAAGAGGATTAAACATGTAAAAGGACGAGTTATTGGTCGAAATGGAGAAATGCGTAAGGCAATTGAGAAGTATGCAGAATCGTTTATTTCTGTGTATGGAAAAACCATATCGATTATCGCAGATTTTGAAAACTTGCAAGTCGCAAGAAAAGCGGTGAGCATGCTGATTAATGGTATGCCACATCATGTTGTATTGAAATTTTTGGAAAATAAGTATAATCAAAAGAAAAAAGAAGAATTTCGCAAATTATACAAACCTGAATTTTAATTCCTATTTGAAAACCTTATTAAAATACTTTTCTGAAGTATATCTCATAATGTCCTTACCATAAATGATTTCTTTTAATTCTTTTATTACTTTATCTATAGTATCAAGGTTTAAGATGGAATAGAGCTCATTGTTCTGTTCTTTTTGACTATTGTTCAAATTAACTTCAAAGTTTTTAATAGAAAATAAATCGTCATAATATGATTTAAAAAGTACAATCCTTCGAGCATACATACTTTTTTCATTTAGAAATATAGCCCATCCATCAATGTAATATTCAACGTTTATAGAAAAAAACTAGTTAAATGTATCTATTTTTGTTAATAAATTCTCAATTTCTGTTTCAATTATTGGCAAATACTTGTTTTCCATATATGTGTAATTGAAAAAAGGATTATTAAAAGGTCAAAAATTTTCGTTTATTCAAAGGAGATTTCACCAATATTAAAAATATCATCACTTAATGCTAGCTTTGATTTGCCTAGCTTTGATTGATAAGTTAATTGATCATTCGAGGGAGATTTTCCAAATATTTGGGGCGATGTTATGCCAGTTATTAATAGCATCACTCTTAGATAGCCATTAAATTCATCAGATACTCTTGCGCCCCAAATCACCATAGAATCATTTATGTCCATTTTATCATAAATTTTCTGCGCAACTGAGTTAGCCTCGGCAAGTGTCATGTCATTTCCACCACATACATGAATTAACGCACCTTTAGCACCATCAATAGTTACATCCAATAAGGGTAAGTTTAGAGCATCATTAATTGCCTCTTCTACACGATTTTCTTTTCCATTTGATTCTCCAACGCCAACAATAGCTACCCCTCCAGTACTTAAAATAGTTCGCACATCTGCAAAATCTAAATTAATTAACGATGGAAGGGAAATAGTTTCGGTAATCCCTTTAACCATACTTGCTAAAACTTCATCTGCAACACTGAATGCTTCGATGATTGGCAAGTTTGGAGCAATTTCTAATAATCGATTGTTATCAATTACGACTAATGTATCTGCATACTGTTTTAAAAGGTTTAATCCCTCTTTGGCCTTTTCAATGCGCCCAATCTCTGTATTGAAAGGGATCGTCACCACTCCAACGACAATTGCTCCTTCAAGTTTTGCTATTTCCGCTACTATTGGTGCGCTTCCTGTTCCGGTTCCTCCACCTTCACCACAGGTGATAAAAACTAAATCTGAATCCCTTAATATTTTGGTTAAATCTTCTCTAGACTCTTCTGCTGCTGCTTTTCCTATCTCAGGATTACCTCCCGCTCCTAAACCTCTTGTTAAATTTTTTCCTATTAAAATCTTTATGTGCGCATCTCTCATATCAAGATGTTGACGATCGGTATTTATTGCAACGCAATTAGCACCCCTAATACCGATCTTCATTAATCTATCAACAGTATTATTTCCTGCTCCACCACAACCCACTATTTTAATATTCGCATATCCTACTTTTTCTTCTCTAGATTGAATTGTATTCCTTTTTTTAGCATTTCTGATAAACGATTCCATTTTTTATTTTTCACATTATTTATTTCTTTTAAGGATAGAGAAATAGATTTTAAAAAAAGATTAGAATTTATATAATATACAGATGATACTCCACATGTTATTGGGAGACCTTCTCTACATAAATCTAAAATGTATGATAAAAATTCAATCAAAGCGGATAATTTCTTCAAGATTTCATGTAATAGAGAGAAATATCATGATCTATAGAGGCATTAAAAATTTTTTTAATATCGCTATTCTTGACAAGAAAGATAGTTGGTAAAGAATATGGAAAACGATTAGAAAATGTAAGAATATAGGCCCCTACGTTTGTAACAATAACTTTATCACCTACGTGTAGATGTTCTGTGAAAAAGTAATCTTTTACTAAAACATCTTGATCTGTAGGGAGAATCCCGGCAATAGAAGTTTTAAATTTGTGAGGTTCATCAATTTGACTAGCATTATAAAATCTTAGAGAACATCTGGCAAATTTAGGGCATATGTGATTTCCAATGTTTAAAAAAATCCATCTATCTTTAACAACACTAATAGTTTCAGTAATAAATAATCCAGAATCTCCAATAAAATATCTACCGGGCTCAAAATAGATTTTTTCATAATCTATATTAAAATTTTCAATAGTTGTTTTTAATCCATTCGCAACCTTTATTAATTGTTTTTCAGGCATTATAGTTGCTTCTGGAAATCCTCCTCCGAGATTTATATTTTTGATCTTAATACCAATGTCAGTTAATTTTTTAAAAGCTGATCCCAAAACACTTGTATTTTTAATGAACAGTTCCATATTGTTCATTTGAGTTGCATAATGAGATAAAATTGAGACAATATTGATATTTTGTAATTTTTCGATTTTCTTACTCAAGTGTAGAATAGTTTTATCATCTAAATTAATTCCTAATTTACTCTCATATTTCTGAGAGTTAATTCTTAAACAAATGTTCTGGACATTATCTCTTTTTTTTGCAATAGAATCAATTTTATCTAAATCATTTAAACTATATACGATTATTTCTCTTACCCTATTTTTTACACTTTCTTCTATAAGCTCATTTGGTAGATATGGCCCTCCAATTAAGATTTTATCTACAGGAAAACCAAGCCGTAATGCTAGTTGTAGTTCTGGTAATCCGATGATTTCAGCACCAATTCTCTCCGAACATATAATTTTACATATCTCAGGAAGAAAATTTGCTTTAAATGAATAAAATGCTTCAAAATTTTCGAAGATTTCTCCAAATATATTCTTAAATGAAATGATATTGTCCCGTATTTTATTTTCTAAAAAGATCAATATAGGAGTTTTGGATAATTTTAGTATTTCATCAAAAGGAATTAAGTCTACCATGATTTTCTTTTTATTTATTTTTAGGTAAGGATTCCCTGACAAGATTTTCATTTTTTTTTCACAAATATCTTTTCTAATTGTTCATTAATTTTTGATATATTATATGAGTTTGCTCTGCAATATATCCCCACGAATAATGTTGTGCGACTTTTTTATTACCCTCAGAGCCAAATTTTTTTCTTATTTTCTTTTTTTTCAATAACTTTACTATTTTTTCAGCTATATCCCGGGGATTATCAAAATCGACTAAATAACCATCAAAATTATTATTTATAACCTCAGGTGTAGCACCTATGTTAGCACCGACTACTGGTTTCCCCGCAGCCCATGCTTCTAAAAAGGCTATCCCAAAAGCATCACTTCTACTTGGCATACAAAATACATCTGTTTCTTTAAATGCTGCTAACTTTTTTTTATCATAATAACCTGTCAAATTATCGGGAGTAAAATTAATAATCCTTGAATTTTTAATTTTTGAGATTTTAGATAATTCTCGATTATATGCAAGAGTTGAAGGTCCTATAAAAACAAAATAAACTTTTTTTATTTTTTGTAGAATCATTGGAATTGATTTTAAAAGAGAAATAGCTCCTTTCTCATAATTCTTATAACCGCAGAATAATACCATTTTATACTTTTTCTCTTTTTTTTGGAAAAATTTTTCTTTAAATTTGTAACTAGTTGATTTAGGTTTATTTGCTGATACAAATTTTTCCATATCTACTCCCATAGGGATAACCGCAACATTTTCTCTGCTAACTTTACAATATTTTATTAAAAACTCCTTTTCAAGATTAGTACACGCTATTAAAAAATCAAATTTTCTTAAAACTTCCATTAATTTATCATTCAAATATCTAGGATTTGAAAAATGGAAAAATGGAGTACAAATCGTAGGGATTTTAAAAATCTTTCCAGCAATCAAGGTGATGATAAGGTTAAAATAAGGGAAAAAAACAGCATGAGCTAAATAATAATTATTATCTTTTAAAGCTAAAAAATATTCAATTAGATCATGTAAATATGGGCCATTTTTTAAAAACAATGTTAAACTCTCATCAGACAATTTTAATAATCGATACTCAGGAATATCTTTAATATATGCCATTTTTTCTTGTAATGATCCTTTTTCTTCTATAGGAAACCTATTTATTTTTAAATTATTTACATATTTGAAAAATTTATCTTCTTTTTTTATTGATTTTCCCTTCATGCTTCTTAAAGCTTTAAAATCAATTGCATTTGAAGTAAAAATATCAATATGATAAGAATATTTAGAAGATAATAATTCGGCCATCCTTTGTAAATAAAATTCTGCTCCTGAAATTGAAGGAAAATATCGTGTTGGGAGAAATAAAATTTTTTTCAAATTAATGATCCTTTTTATTTATCTATTATAATATTATAATTGAATGCAATCGTCAAAAGATTTATTATCAGAAATATACTCGAAAATTAAAGCAAAAGGAGAAATTGATGATGAATTTGTGAATTATTTAGAGTCAATCTATCCAAATAAATCTTCAGAGATCCTGCAAGCTTTAAAAAGAGGTGTTACTAAATATATTTTTAAGCCATCTAACAGAATTATGTGGACTGCGATCGGTGAGAATGATGAATATTTAATTTATCCAAAAATATATTGTAGTTGCATAGATTTTTATAAAAGAGTAGTTGTAAAAAGAAAAAAAGTTGTTTGTAAACATCTTATTGCTCAGACCCTGTCTGACGCCTTGAACAATTTTAAGGAAAAAGAATTAGATGATATGAACTTTACAGCATTTATCAAGGAGTTAAAATTAAATGAATAAAATTTCTGACTTTTTAATTGAAGAAATTATGAGAGTATTAATATCCATTTTAGATTCTTCTCCCGCAACTCCTCTTGATTTAGCTCTAGTTTCTGGATATTGAGGATTATATTGGCAAGAAGCTGATTTCTGTGAACATATCTCATATAGTCCAATATCTCTATTAATCATCATAACATCTTGTTTATTAAAACTTATTAAAGGTCGAAGTATAGGTAATTCTTTAACCAAATCATTATATACATATAAATTACCTAGAGTTTGGCTGGCTTGTTCTCCTAAAATATCTCCAGTGACTATAAAAGTAGCATTCTCGATCTTTGCAACTTGAAAGGCGATACGTATCATCAATCTTTTACACAAAATGCATGTTAATTTTCTTTCACATTCTTTTTTGAAGAGTTCTAAATTAGGGTCATGGTTAATTAAATATAATTTAGCTTTAAAATCCGTATACGTTGACAATTTATGTATAATCTCTATTATTTTATTTCGCATTGAATGATTGGTATCATCAGAAGTTAAAAAAGAGAGATAAATTGGTTTAAATCCCCTTTTTGTCATAAAATATGCCGCAACAGGACTATCAAAACCTCCAGAAAGCAGAGAAATAAATTTTTTCATACTATAATTTCCTCTCTGTCCCATTCTTTTAAAAACTTATTATAATTATTTTTTTCTATCTCTTTTGGTATCTTTATCTTTTTCTCCGCTTCCAGCCTTCTGATTTCAAGCTGTAAATTTTTATTTTTTCTATAAAATTTTTCTGCTTTAGGATACTCTTCTTCAAAAATTTCTTTTAATCTTTCCAAATTGATATTTTTAAGGTTTTCATAATTTTCTAGCACAAAATTGCAGAGAGGGTCAATAGAAAGTTCAAACCGAAAAGCATCTATGCGTTTTAAGGATAAAGGATATGCTTGACATGCTAATGGTTTAACATTTTGAATTGTACAGCCAATACTGTTTTTATAAAAAGGACAACATTGATTTTCGTTATCAATTATAATTCTATAAGTCAAAACTAAGATCTTCCGATTAATTATATCTGGAAAAACTAAATCTTCGATAACCTTGAAGTTTAAATTATTATTTTTCGCTATTTTTATTAATTCATCAACTTCTTCAGGATATAAAGGAATTCTTTTTGTTCCGGGGCTTCCAGGAATCTCAAAACAGCATGTACCACACTTCATACATTTATATTTTAATTTAGTCATTATTCAAAGCATAGTCTTTAATTCAATGTAATCGTTTTTTTATTTATTTCGAATTTGTAAGTATTTATCTCAAAAATAATTATACTTGATATTATCTAAATATACCTCTCAGAATTAATATTACAATAAATTATCAGTCTATCTAGATAATATTACATTTTATAGGTAGTAAAATGGATTTTAATTTTATATAATTTTAATTATAAAAATGTAAGATAAGATGATGGATTCGTTTAAAATTATTGAACATCTTAAATTTTCTAAAAACGATTTTATTGATGCAATTTGTATAATCGGAATGCCCGGGATTGCAGATGTTGGAAAGTTTGCTTTGGATTCTTTAGTTGGTCAGTTAAAAGCCAAAAATTATATGGATATTATCTTTGATGAATATCCTGCTGGTGCCATTGTTGATGATAGTATATTAGCAGCTCCAAAGGCTGAGATTTTAATTTGGAAAGATCCGCAAAAGAAGAGAGATATCATGTTAATTACGGCTGACGCTCAAAGTCTTACTCCTAAAGGTATATATAAAATTTCTAACTTTCTCACGGAAATAATTGCCCAATGTAATATTCGATTAATTATCGCGTTAGGAGCATATCCCATAAGCAGTCAAAATCTTCAGTCAAAAATTCCAAAAATATATGCTACTTCAACAAATCGGGAGATATTAGAAAGATTTTTAAGTGAGAATCAATGCGAGAAAATTTTAAAAGGGGTCATTATTGGTGCTAATGGTTTAATTCCTACATTGGCAAAAGCTCGTTTTAATATTGATGGTTTAGTTTTACTCGCAGAAACAGATAATATTGCTATGGTGAATGAGGATATTACAGATTTAAGGGCATCTATCTCCCTTTTGGATATGATTAAAAAATCATTCACCTTACCAATTAAGAAGAAATATTCTTTGGAAAATATTGATGATATCACGAAAAACTTACAAGAAAAAAGAGATAAATTAGAGAAAGAGCTCGATACATTCAATATCGTAGATACAGATGAAAAACGTAAATCATTATATATTTGATTGATTTATCTTTTTTTATTTTACTTTTAAGATATTAAATTATTTTGAATTTTAATCTAAATACCGAAAAATATTTTAATTATCATAAATATATCATATTAGCATGAAGTATGTATGCGCTAGAAAAAACTGCGGGAAGGAAGTAAGTAAAAAAGAATTAAGTGCGCTTCCAGGTATTAAATGTTCTCATTGTGGATTCCGTATTTTATATAAAAAAAGACCTGATGTAATTAAAAGAATAAAAGTTCGTTAAATTTTCTTTTACTTATGAAAAAATCTCATTTTGTATCTTTAAATGATTAATAAGTTCTTTGTATCGATTACGGATTGTAGCCTCAGTTACTCCTGCTGCTAAAGAAATTTCCCTTTGTGTCCTACGTTCTCCTTCCTGCATAGCAGCAACGTATAACGCGGCTCCTGCGAGACCTGTAGGTGCTTTTCCTGCGGTGATACGAAATTTTTTAGCTAATTTTAATATTTCTGCTGCCCTATTCTGTGTACTACCAGAAAGATTTAATTCCGCACAAAATCTTGGTATAAAATTTATAGGAGAAGAGACTTTTATGCTAATCCTTAGTTCATTGATAATCAATCTATAACAACGAGCAATCTTTTTTTTATCAACTGAAGCAAATTCAATAAAATCATCAAGTGTTTTAGGAACACTATTTAATCTGCAAGCAGCATATATAGAAGCAATTAACATTGCCTCTATTGAACGTCCTCTTATAAGATTTTTATTAGCCATTTTTCTATAAATATGTGCTGATGATTCTTTTATATCCTTAGATAAATTTAATTGAGATGCAAATCTATCTAATTCATTCATAGCATAGGCTAAATTTCGATCAATAGATTTATTAGTTCTTGTTCTCACATGCCATTTTCTTAATCTATATACTTCTGCTTTCATTTTAGGACTTATAGATTTTCCAAAAGCATCTTTATTTTTCCAACCTATCATAGTTGATAAGCCTTTATCATGTAAAGTAAGAGTCGTAGGGGCGCCAACTCTTACTTTATTATTAGCTTCCTCTGTTGAAAATGCCCTCCATTCGGGTCCAGAATCTATGATCTTTTGAGTTAACACCAATCCGCAGTCGTTACATATGATTTCGGCTCGTGAATTATCTAATATCAAATTATTATTACCACATTCCGGACATACATTTGAAGTATCTTCCGACGTAATTTAATCAACCCTTTAAAATATCTTATCTCTAAGTTCTATAATTATTTTTACATTTTTAAATGTTTGCGTTTTATTAGTTGTTCAGTTAATAATGATATTAATTTTTTTTCTTCAAGTTATTATAAAATTTTAACTCCTTAATAGAATATTTTTGTCGGCTAATAAAAGAAAAATATAAAATTTTTTTTTCACGAAAAGACTTTGAAAATTAAAAATTTAGATTGATTTTTTGAGTGCTAATCTAAAATTTGTTGAAAACTAAATATATTACGAAATTTAATCGAAATATTTTAAAATGGTTGTATTTTCCTTTTAATTAATGCGACAAATTTATAAGTCACATGGAAAACATTGTTATCTCCGTTCTTTCAAGACTTCTTGTCCACGTTGTGGAAATGATGTTCTGTATTGGGAATGTACCCATGGTTGTAAAGTTTTTTTCCAATATCCTCCCTATGGAAGATTAATAAGACATATTTGTAAAACCTATAACGCTACAAATAAATATTCCAAAGAAAAATATCCCGTGATTGTTAAAAAGCCGAAGGGTTTGTTAGAAAAAGCCTCGCCAAGTTGTCCGGCTTGTGGAAAATTATTTAAAACAGAATTGAATTTAAAAGAACATTTAAAACAATTAAAAAAATCAGATATTTTACATGAGCTCTACTTTGGACAAAAGATAATAATTGAGCAAGATTATAAGGTAAATAATAAGAAATTAAATAATAAAATGAGACTTCATTATAAACCTATTTTTGGGAGAATTAATATAAAAAAGAAAAACTAATAGTTTTTAAAATTATAGCTATCCATAAATTTTTATTAAAATTTTTATAATTATATTTATAAAAAAGTTTAAATCAAAGATTTTTATTATTTGTGATGTATAAAAATCTAAAATAAGGAAATGAAAAAATGCCATTAGATCCCGCAACTGCCGTTTATAATTTAATGCAAAAAGATCCTCATATTATTGCTGCAGCTGTGATTTCAGGCACAAATGAAATAATTTATTCAACAGATAATTGGGATATCAGTGCGGATGTAGGGAGAGTTATTGCTAGTTGGGTTGCTCAAAATGCTCAATTTATCATGGTTTCAGGGGTAAAATATTCTATGCTGCAATGTGAGCCTGAAAGATTAGTTGCTACCTCTATTCGTGGTGAGGGAAGTATTGTAGCAGCAAAAGATGATGAACATAAATTAATTGCATATCTTGAACCGGATGGATATGCACCTGGAGCTGCCATGGATGTACAAAGAATTATTACCTCAATGAGTTCAAAAACACCCTATATGGGGTCAAATACTCAATTAGGTAAAACTGTACCCGCTGCAGCTTCGGCAACACCTAGTATAGACCCCCAATTGAAAGGTGAAATTGAAGCTTTTTTAGAATGGATTAAAGACGCTGATGGGCTTTCAGGGTATATAAATTATTATCTGCAACAAAATAATACTCAAATAATTTCTGAGCTTTCAAAGATTTATAGCGAATTAAGGCAAATTTTTGGAGTTTAAATTTTTTTATTATTTTTTTAACGTTGATTTCCAAATATTAATTCAATAAGATTTCAAATATCAAGAATCAATAATTTAACCTATTATTATGCCCTAAATATGTCTTTATTACTCTGTTATGATTATATTTACTATATTATCGGATCATAAGTTTTATTTTCGAAAATAACGTTCCTCAAAGAAATTTCTTTCTTATTCTATTTAATTCTTCAATCATATCGATAAGTTTAAAATTTTATTAGCCTTTTTGAATATATGGAAGTAGGCGTTATTGCTGCAAGTGGTTATGCTGGGGGAGAGGCTGTTAGACTATTAAGTTATCATCCTAATGTGAATATAACTTATATAACTTCTCGTAAACTAATCTCTAAATATTTTCATTCAATTTATCCGAATCTACGAAAGATCTCGAACCTTAAATTTGAAGAATATAGCATTGAAAAGGCAAAAGAAAAATGTGATATTATTTTTTTAGGAGTACCTCATGGTGTTTCACAAGATATGGTTCCTGGCTTACTAGAGGTTGGATTAAAAGTAATTGATTTGAGTGCAGATTTTCGGATAAAAGATAAAAATGTTTATCAAAAATATTACAAAAAAGAGCATTCTCATCCTGAGATATTAGAGAATGCGGTTTATGGATTACCTGAATTACATCGTGAAGAAATTAAAAATGCAAATTTGATAGCTGTGGCAGGTTGTCATGCTTCTAGTGCTATTTATGGGTTATATCCTTTAATTAATGAAAATTTAATTCAAGTAAAAAATATTATAGTTGATTCTAAAACGGGATCTTCTGGATCTGGAGCAAGTGTTAACGAATCAACACACCATCCTATCAGAGCTAATAGCATTCGCCCTTATAAAATGACAGGTCATAGACATACAGCAGAAATAGAGCAAGAATTAGCATTAGTTCTTAAAAAAAATAAAAATCTAGACCAAGAAGTCAGAGTGGGTTTTTCTGCCCATGGTGTTAATTTAGTAAGAGGAATATTATCTACATCTCATGTTTTTTTTAATGACACAAAAGAAATCGATGAGAAGGTTTTATTCAAAGCATACAGAGCCGCATATGACAAAGAACCCTTTATTCGTTTAGTTAATCAAAAAACAGGAACATTTAGATTACCGGATCCGAAACTAATCAGCGGAACAAATTATTCAGATATAGGTTTTCAAATTGATCAAAGAATGAATAGGATTGTGGTTTTATGTGCTCTTGACAATTTGGTGAAAGGAACTGCAGGTAATGCCATTCAATGCATGAATATAATGTGTGGTTTTCCTGAAATTTCTGGACTTGAATTTCCAGGATATTTCCCGTAATAAATATGATAAAGGTAATAGTAATGTCTCAAAGTTAATTCTCAAATGTTATTAAAAAGAAAATTAGATCTAAATAGAAAAAGCACTAATTATTAAGATAATTATTATGGGAATTAGGCATAATAAACAAATACAACCAATAAAACTATTTCTCCATTTAACATAATGATTTGGGTCTAAAATTATACCACAATTGGGACATTGTTTCAATTTTGCATCGCTAATTTCTGTACCGCAATTATAACATTGAAGTATATCAATCTGATCTTTAGACTCTAACTTTGACATATTATAAGAATTCCTAAACTTGATATTTTGCTGTATATTATATTAATATGATACTTTAATAAAATATAATTTTAAAAGAATTGCTAAAGATAGGGAGGAAAGTTAAAAATGTCTGGATATATCGGTAAAAGTATTAGAATGGAAAGAATTATGAATAGGGAAAATGGAAAATCAATCATCGTCCCTATGGATCATGGTTTAACAGTGGGACCTATCAAAGGTATTGAAAATGATCTCGGAGATATGGTAAATAAGGTTGCATTAGGTGGTGCGAATGCTGTATTAGGACATATCGGGATTCCATTATATGCACATAGAGGGTATGGTCCTGATATAGGTTTGATATTACATCTCTCGGGATCAACTTCATTGAGCCCAATGTCTAATTATAAAGTTTTAGTAAATACTGTTTTAGAGGCTGTTAAGTTGGGTGCGGATGGAGTTTCACTCCATATAAATATAGGGACTCAATCTGATCCAGAGATGCTAGAAACCTTAGGAAAAGTATCAAGAGAATGTAGAGAATATGGAATGCCTCTCTTAGCTATGATGTATCCCAGAGGGGAAAACATAGAAGATGAATATGATGTTGAGGTCGTTAAGATTGCTGCGAGAGTTGCTGCTGAATTAGGTGTGGATATCGTAAAAACAAATTGGACTGGTGACCCGGATTCCTTTAAAGAAGTGGTTAAGGGTTGCATGGCTCCAGTTATTATCGCAGGGGGAGAAAAGGCAGGATTAAGGGGGATTTTAGAGATTACCAAGCAATCAATTGATGTTGGAGGGGCAGGAGTTGCCTATGGCAGAAATGTCTTTCAAGCAGACGATCCTACAAAGGTAGTAAGAGCATTATATTTAATTGTAAACAAGAATTACGATGTTGATGAAGCAATCAGAGAAGCCGAGCTGTAATTTTTTTTTTATTAAAATCATTTAAAAAAAATGACTCACCCAAGCCATGATACCTGTAATAAATAAGGACTTTTTAATTGATAATTTAAAAATTTATGCAGTTTTATTTAAGTTACATAATAGTTTTCTCTTGTTAATTTCTGATCAAAAAGAGATGGGAATAGGGAATGTCACCTTGGGAAGCCCTCCATTGACTGAAGGATTAAAACCTATTTCAGCCTCCTATAGTCTATTCGGAGTTAATAAAAAGTTATTAAGTACTATAATATCTGAAAAAGCGTCTCATACCTTAAAAAAACCGGTTTTACTCCTCCTTTTTTTAAGAGATCGAACAAAAGAAGAAGAAATTGCAAAACCCCTCTTGAGTTTTGTAGAGAAAATTTTGACAGAATTAGTTGAAAAAGATTAAAATTAGAGAATTATTATATAAATATATAAAATATTGAGGTCGCCGGCTTAGAGTTAATACCCCTTCAAGCAGGGATAACCAAGCCTGGTCAACGGTGCCGGACTCTATTGAGAAATAATCTCATAAGCTGGACTCAAGATCTTTAAAAAATAAATTCCGTTGATTTAGCAACTCTGATGAGATATCCGGTCTCGTAGGAGTACGTGGGTTCGAATCCCACTCCCTGCATTTAAATTTTAGGTCATATTTAAGCGGGAATTGCCAAGTCTGGTTAATGGCATTTTCGAGCCTTTTCGAAAGCCGACTTGAGGCGCTGGACTTAGAATCCAGTCTTGTAGAAGTTCGGGGGTTCAAATCCCTCTTCCCGCATTAAACTTCAAAATAAAATGATAGGAATTAATTTCTTAATTGAAATTCATAATAGAAAATTTTTAATTTCTTAGTTGATTAAAACATCTACCTTGTAAATAAGTTAATTTTAAATTTTTTTTTTAGAAAAAACTTTACTTAATTAAAAATCTAAAAATTAACGCAATATACTATGCTCTCGTAGTGTAGTCCGGCCAAAGTCTCCCTCATTCTTAGGAAGACAGCGAGGCATACTAGGCCTTCACCCTGGTGACCCGGGTTCGAATCCCGGCGAGAGCATTAAACGCTTTTTGCGTTTATGCATTGGAAAATCACGCCTCCGTAGCTCAGTTAGGTAGAGCACCCGGCTGTTATCGACAATCAGAGCTTATAGAGAGAATTCGGCTGTAACCGGGCGGTCGCATGTTCGATCCATAAACGGTTTGATTTCCAGGCCGTTGGGAAAGCCGGGGGCGCTTTTCTCCTCTTTAAGTTTAATTACTTACATGAATTTTCATCCATAATTAAAATTTTTTTTAGATAAATAAGAATTTTGAAAAGAGAGGATACCAACTTTTTATTTTAATAAAAATCTACTGAAAAACCATTTATTAAGAGTTTAAATACAAATTTTCATAAAAACTAACGTGAAAACATTAATATATATAAATTTTGAAATTTCTGATCTCGTTCATAAAACTGATGACTTATTTGGGGTTTTAAACAGTGGTTTATTATTTTTTTTCTTTTGTTTAAAATATATTTTCGTCTTTATTTTACTCTTTGTAGGGATCTTAACGTTAAATAAACTAAGGGGAATTTACCTAGTTGAGAGACTTAAAAAGATAGAGGAGAGTGAGAATCAGCTAAAAAAACCGCGTTTAATTGTTGGGACTATCTATATATTTTTGGCTATTGGCATTGCATTTAATTTCTTAATTTATCTTTTGATTTGGGTTTCAACTTTTCTTCCACCTCCTTTAATTTTCCAACTTATTGATGCTGTTGAGCTCGATTTCTATGATGTGGATAGGATCAAAGATCCTAATAAAAGTAAATATGAATTTGAGAGATTTATTTATTTGATTTTTGCATTAGCATCTTTTGAAGCATTTTTACATTTGCTTCTTACAATATGGTATTTAATAAATAATAACAGAAATATTAGTAATCCTAGGAAAGTTATTCGTAATTTGATATATTCTCTTTTAATGTCTATATTTTTTGGATTTTTAATATTTGCTCCATTCTTCCTACAATAGACTTTACAGGATACTTGATTATGCTTTTCATAAATAATTAATATTAAAAATCGTGAACCTTAAATAGTTTCATTTAGAATATTTTTAAGATTCAAATGACCGAAAGCAAAGAAAGTGAAGCTTCGTGGGAATATAAAGATATAGAACAAGAAATCTTAAGATTCCTCGAATCACGTGGAAGTATAAAAGCAGCTCTTTTACATAAAATAGAGAATTATTTTTGTGGTCAGAAATCTAAAATTAATATCAGTAAAGACCTTTTGATCTCATGCCTTTTAAGTATGGCAAAAGAGAAGATAATAGAAATAATTATTCCTGAATTATTCCGTATTAAATGGAATCAAAAAAGGCTAAAAAATTTACGATATTTAGAGGATGAGATTTATCTTTGTAGAACATTTTCACAGATCAAATCGAAATACCTTTATAAAACTAATCCAAACGATTATTATTTTGATTCAAGAAAGATAAGTTTTAACGACAAAGAATTATTAAATAAATGGATAAATCATCTTGAAATAATCTTAGAGAAGGTAAGAAATTTAAACAAGAAGATTATCATATTTAATCCTATAAAGAGCAATCCAATAGGGATTTATGAGAAGAAATTTCAGGTTAACTATAAATTAAAAAATCCGGATTATCAAATAAAACAAGACAATTTGATTAAAGAAAAAATAAATTTCTCGTTGGTAAACCAGGCAGAAGTTTTGGCAATCGTTCAAGGATATAGAAATAGATACATGTGTTTTTATATCCCTTTAATTGAATCTATTTTGAAAACTATAGAATATATCCAATATTGTAGAAAGAAAATCAGAGATTACAATAATATATTACAGAAATATATTTTAAAGTTTGCTTATCATTGTATAGAATTCGTAAAATCAGATTATATTGAAATTAAACCAAATTCATTACGATGGGAAAGTTTTTTCAACTATTTTCAACTTCCTATTAAAGTTCTAACTTATGATTTTAAATCCATCCAATTTCATGGAAGAACTTTTGACAACTATCAAGAACTTAAAATATGTATCTATATTGAAAAAAAATTTCTTAAGATGATAAATCAATTGAGAGTCCTCGGTTATAAGGAGTTTCCTGAAGAAATTTATGAGGATAATTATATTACGATTGGTTTAGATGTTGAAATCTATTATCCATGTTCCACGATTGAGCATATTTATTTTCTAAGCAAGTATATATGCTTTTATTGTCTATTTCTTCTATTCTCTCACTCTTTCGGATATTTCATTAAGGCAATGCCTGAAAAGAAATTCATTAATAAAGAAAAAACACTATATCAGAACTTTTTACCAGTGATAAATCAGCTATTTGATGTTAAAGGAACCAATCTACCAAAAAAATTTGTATTTAAATACTATACATATAATCCTGACGAATTAGAAGTAATATTTAATCATTTTCTGATACCAGCTGTAGCGAAAATTGAAAAAAAGATGTATAAATATTTTCGATTTAGAAGTTCACTCAGATAATACAAATTAAACCCAAAAAAATTAGTTGAATATAAATACAAAGATTAAAATACCATTTTAGATGACAGTTAAAATACTTTATCTTCAACCTACAGAATCTTTTGGTGATAAGCGTTTCCTGACTGAGAGTTTTCTGAGAATTTCCAATTATTTGAATTCAAAAAAGGATGAACTTAAATATGAATTGCAAGAAACCTATTTGGATTTAAGATTTGAGGATCTACCGATTTATTCTCACGAGACGCTAATAGAATTTCGATTAGCTCTTGAAATTTTATTAACAGATTTATACGAGGAGTTTAGCTTTAACCTTGTAGCCATTAGTTGTTATACGTCTTTTACATATTTAAGTTCGATCGAAGTTGCTTGGATGATAAAGAAAATTAATCCCAAATGTAAAATCATAGTAGGTGGTTATCATCCTTCTGTTCTACCAAATACGTTTTTTCCTGAAAATATTCCCTCATATTTTGGAGAATATTATATTCAAAAAGCCACTCCTTTTGATGCTATATGTGTTGATGAGGCCGAAATTACTTTTTTTAGATATGTAGTTTCGTTCGTGAATGGAGAAATAGAGTCTAGAAAAACTTTAGAGGAAAATCCTGAAATCCTAAAAGGTGAGCTTTTAGAAAACCTAGATGATTTGCCGCTTATTGATCTT